>CAZIWN010000001.1:304962-307375 GCA_964543265.1 uncultured Candidatus Saccharibacteria bacterium
TAAAAAACAGGCGTCAATATCGCCTGTGTATAAAATAATTTGACCCCGCTCCAGCTATTGCCGAAGCGGGGTCTTTCCTTAGCGAGCAGAGTTCCAACGAGCTTCCTCTTGTTACGAGGTGTCGTCGAACATCCGGTCGTCCTTTCCCCTCCGCCTCGTAAGGCAGAAGAAAGAAGATTCCCTTATGCGCATCCTTTTTGTGATTGATCGTGTTCGCTATTTTTCTTCAGGTGGGCGAACCTTCCACCCCAGATCTACGGCCAGATCATTGACTGTCCCTCCTTGATTTCCCCACTTTCATCTTCAACTCAACTTGGTTTCAGATGAAAGCAGAATCGAGTTCGATCTCGTCTCAACGCTACGTGAACCCGGTGTTCATCGGAGGAAACCTCCAGTTGCCGGCCTCGCACAAGAGCTAGATCATAAGCACCGTCGCTTATGGATCCTCTCCTCGCGTCCTCAAAGCATTGGCTTAACATCTCCAACACCTTAAAGGATAAAGTCATTGTAGCATATTATATCCCATACTGTCAATAGGTAAATGTCAATAAAAAATAAATACAAAAAACAAGATATTTAAACATTTTAAATAAAAAAAGTGGGCCGCTCTCCGGAGAAATTAATTTCTCCGAAGGCGGCCCGGGGGATATCTATCATTGAATTCGTCTTTTGCTCGAAAGTCATTCCCCTATGACTTTATCGAGCCGGTGGATTTGTCCACCATAGACGTGTTTCCGGCGGCACTCCCGGGATTACCCTACTACTCAATCCCTTCGGTGCGCCTGGTCCAGCCCCCTTTTTTGTCTTCCGGGCGATGGGGGGGTTCCGCCCACTCATTTCGGCCAGTGCATGCCCATGCGCCGTCTCCCGAATTGAATCACGCAAGAGTTTAAATCGCAGACACGAGCCCGCAATCAACTCCTCGTGGACCCAGGAAGCGTCTGATGTTTGTAATCATCCGCTCCCAAGATAAAGCCATTATAGCATACCATATCTCATACTGTCAATAGGTAAATGTCAACAACCATCCCCACCCTAAAAAGTTTCAATAAAATAAGGATTTTTAATGTATTCCAATAAACTTATCAACTCTCATGATTTTTTGTTTTAGAAAGTATTTTATTAAAACCTCCACAGGCTATTTAGATTGGTCTCTGCGTTGGCAGAGTAAATAACCGAGGACAAGAATAATTTTCGCAGGAAAAATTATCCGAGTTGAAAGAAAATACTTTCTAAAACAAAAAACAAATATGCTATAATTCTTATAAATCATGAAAAAATCCTCCCCTATTATTGATACGATAAAAAAAGTTATGCCAGCGGTTGTTTCAATCGCCATCTCTAAACACCTTGAAGACGTTGAGCGTGATATTCCGCCAGAACTCGCCCCATTGATTCCAAAAAGTAACGGCCATATCCAGATTCCAGACGAAATGCTGGATGAAAAAGGGATGATTAAAATTGGCGGAGGTTCTGGTTTTTTTGTAGATCCAAAAGGGATAATCGTCACCAATAAACACGTCATTTCCGACTCAAAAGCAGAATATACTGTCATTACAACTTCTGGAGAAAAACATAAAGCCGAAATCTTAGCTCGCGATCCAATCGACGATATCGCCATTATTAAAGTTTCCGACAAAGTCGGAAACTTCCCATTTATTAAATTGGGAGATTCATCAAATATAGAATTAGGAGAAGAAGTGTTAGCTGTCGGAAACGCTCTTGGAATATTTAAAAATACTGTCTCTAGAGGTATAATTTCCGGCCTTTCAAGATCAATTAAAGCAGCTTCAGAGATTGACTCTAAACCTCAAATGCAGGAATTAAGAGGCTTACTCCAAACAGACGCGGCCATTAATCCCGGCAATTCCGGTGGACCACTAGTAAATCTAGACGGAGAAGTTATTGGGATTAATTCAGCCATCGTTTTTGGAGCACAAAATTTAGGATTTGCCATTCCAATTAATTGCGTAAAGCGCGACTTAAGCGATCTCGAAAAATATGGACGCATCAAACGTCCACTTCTAGGATTTAGATACTTGATGCTAAATGAGCACCTTAAAGAAAAAATGAAGCTCCCGATCTCAACTGGCGCCATAATTTTTGGCCAAGCACCATATTCAGAAGCTATCATAAAAAATAGCCCAGCAGATAAAGCTAAATTAAAAGAAAAAGATATTATTATCTCTGTAAATGGATTCCCTATCACCGAAGATAAAAACATTCAGGATTTTCTCGAAGAAATGAATGTTGGAGAAAAAATAATCCTTAAAGTTATGCGCGACAAGAAAACCTTTGAAGCAAAAATTTTCCTAGAAGAAAGAAAATAAAAAAATAACCCGCCAAATTGCGGGTTATTTTTTTTAAATTACAAAGTTGATAATCTTATCCTTAACAAAAATTGTCTTTTTTA
>CAZIWN010000002.1:0-123104 GCA_964543265.1 uncultured Candidatus Saccharibacteria bacterium
CTGTCGAAAGATTTATTCCATTAGCAAATGTCGAAGATGCGGTAGTTGAGGAGACGTTGAGAACACCAACACTTAATGGACCAGTAAAAGTAGAAGTCGCAGACGATGATGCAAAAACACTTCCTATAACCTCTAATGTTGCTAATGAAGAAGTAGCGCCAGCTCCTATTACAACCTGATTAGTTGTTGTGGCTAATTTAATTCCAGAATCATTAAAATAAACCCAATTTCCATCAGTACCTCCACCGCTATTTATTAAATTTACATAAGCGCCACCATTTTCAGAAACCCTAAATCTATTTAAAGAAGAGTCATAATAAATTCTTCCAGCAGAAGAAGGGGCAAGCGTAGGGTTGTAAGAAAGCCCCCTCATTTCGAATAAATTATAAAAAGTAGAAGTTCCAGAAATTTGCACAGTAGAGGATGCAAAAAAAGAACCTGATGAATTTGCGAATAAAAGATTTGATCCTGAAAAATCTTGTATTTCAAATATATTAGCTGATTGAGTATTTGCGGCTCTTATGACTAACGCCTTAGAAGCAGACGATGTTGCCGCTATGGATACTTGAGTTAATCCAAGAGGCGTCGTCGTTCCGAAAGAAGATTGCCTAGTTCCAGAAACTCCCTCTGACAGCAAAGAAAAACTAGAAGCGGAAAGTCTCTGTCTTGGAGATAAGGTTTCAAAACTTGATCCATTAGATGAAACTTCTACTTGTAAATAAATATCCTTATTAGTATTAAAATCATAATCTAATGTATCCGGATAACCACTAGAAGTATCGCCGATATCAACATTAAAAACTCCCTGAACAACACTTAGTGTCACCGAAGATGGACTTCCACTTGGCCACAATTTACTTCCAGAACCAACAGTAGAATTATCGAAAATAGAAAATTTAAAATAATAATTCGTCCCTGATCCCCCCAAAACATTACCAGAAGAATCAAGAAGTCTTCCTTGATAACTTATTATTTTAGGAACTCCAGAAGCCGCATTTGCTGTAAATAAAAAAACCGGCAAATTAAAAAAAGTTACCGCGAAAATAGTAAATAAAACAAAACTCTTATTGAGAAGGTTTAACAAATAAACAGGCCGAATAAATTTCATTTAAACTACCACTAAATTATACCACTAGAAACCAATATTAATTTGTTAATAACAATGGTTTTTTTAGCTACTTTCAAAATATCAATAAAAGCCCGTAAAACTACAACTAAATTAATATAAAAAAATACAAATTTTAGCGAAAAATTACAAAACAAAATAAAAAATAACAAATATCAAAAAACCTATCAAGAAAAATAACATAAAAAATAAAAATCCAGACCGAAAAGAGCCATCCTTATCACTATTTTCAACCACATCATGTTGAAGTCTATCTCTAGATTCTAATTTTTCCTTAAGTTGCCTCATCGAATCCATAAATTCCGCTGATTCAGATATTGGTTCAACTCCAAAAACCTGATCTCCTCCTAAATTATTATCAAAAACATTTTCCACAACTTCATTATCAATAAAATCAATTTGTTTGATTTTATTTTTTCTTTCTCTTGGTTTTTTTGATACTTTTTTAGATTTTGTGGGCATAAAACTAGAACACTTTTCTAAAAGTACTCTTCATAAACTCAAAAACAACTATTTTTTTAAAAAACAATAGGCCGTTTAAACCATTTTCCCCACGTTCATCTATTAGCCTAACAGAAATAAAAAAATAAAAAATGTGAATAACTAATTTTTAAAAAATATTTTAAATAAAAACTTCCCGAATACGCATTTGCGCGAATCCGAGAAGCTTTGATGGAAAAATCCATCTTGAATTCCCTCCCCGATCAAGCCTTGGAACCATCTCCTCGCAAAACTTCGAGCTCGGTCTCCACCAAGGCAATCATTCCGCTAAGCCTCTTTTCGCTAGTCGCCCCAAACATCGACAATCGATCATCCGGAAGCCTTACACCTCTCGCAAAAAGAGCGTAGCAGCTAATTGCCGGAATAAGATCTGGCTTCTTCTCACGAAGCAAAGCAAGATCTTTCATCAACCGCTCCGACATCGCACAACCAGACGTAGACTCGCCCACCTAGATCACCTCCCTTCGAGGAAAATTGATGCGAAAAGAACTAAAGAATCTAACAATATTATCGCATACTTTGTAACAAAGATTTAAACACTCCTGGAGCCACCTCTCAGATTTGAACTGAGGACCTACTGTTTACAAAACAGTTGCTCTGCCGCTGAGCTAAGGTGGCACAAAATAAGCTAATTCAATATAACGAAAATTAATAAAATATTCAAATTGTATTGAAAATAATAGTTATTTAGTTTATCTTTAATAAGCTTATTTTATAAAGATAAACAAGCATATTTTAGCAATAATCGCCAATGTAGCTCAGTTGGTAGAGCAACTCCATGGTAAGGAGTAGGTCGTCAGTTCAATTCTGACCATTGGCTCAAAAACTTGATATTTTAAAAGAAAAGCATTAAAGTATATAAACTATGGCAACATCGAAATTTTCCCAAAATTTAATAAAACTTAAGTGTGCAACCTGTAAAAGGATCAACTACTACACAAGAAAGAATGTGAAAAAAGTTGAAAAGAAGCTTGATATTTCAAAGTTTTGTTCTTGGTGCAGAAAACACTCTAAGCATAAAGAGTCTAAGAGGTAATTATTTTAAAAATCCCCCGATTGCCTTCGGGGGATTTTTATTGAAAATAAACAAATTTTAATTTATCATTGCTAGGAATCTAAGGGGGTGTCGTCCAACGGCAGGACTCTGGTCTCCAAAACCAGGTATCCGGGTTCGAATCCCTGCGCCCCCGCCAATACAAATCTGGCATATCTTTATGGTATGTCAGATTTGTTATTAATGAGGCATGGGATTCGAACGGGAAAGGGGTCGGGAAAACTGAAGTTTTCCCGTGGCAGAAGTATTGAAACCGCTGGGTTTCAAGGAGCGAAGCAACGTTCGACTTCCCTCTCGCCCCCGCAATAATGCTTATTTTTTCTTTTTATTTTTAGTTTTAACTTTCTTCATAGACACATCTTGCCAAACGCCAATCACATTTCCCTCCGTATCTTTTACGTACGCATAAAAACCCATTCCAGCCACATCCATTTTTGGCATTAAAACTTGCCCACCAGCTTCTTTTATTTTCTTTAAAGATTCATCCAAATCAACCACAACAACCGCAACCGTTGGCCCAATAATCGGAAAACTTCCTCCACGCTTAAACATTCCACCATTAATAAATCCTTTCTCCTTCCACATATTTTTCTTATCAACGGGACCAGTATGAAGACCCACATATTCCATACCTCCAGGCATTGGAAAATCCATAGTTTTCCATTGGAATGCTTTTTCATAAAACGCGCGAGCTCTTTTCAAATCATCAGCAGGAATCTCAAAATGCTGTACTTTATCCATATTTTTTTATATATAAACTTAATTAAACTGACACCGTAATTTTATCACAAAATAGAGGGATTCGGTCACAGATAATTTTCTGATGAAAATTTCCGCGACCCCGCCTCGCCTACCCGGCTCCGGCTTTCGAATCCATCACCATCTTCATAAAAATCAAAAAGAGCCACATAACTGTGACTCTTTTTGATTTTGTGGGCAGAGAGGGATTCGAACCCCCGAAGGCATAAAGCCAATGCGTCTACAGCGCATCGCGTTTGACCACTTCGCTATCTGCCCAAGCGTTACTATACTAAAATGGAAAACGAAAAATGTAAACAGCTACTTCTCTTCTTCTTTATCTAAAATTTCTGTCTTAATCTTATTTTCTAATCCATTAACATTCTCGCTCTTCCTTAGTTTCTCTAGATTTGAATGAATAAAATTATCAAACTTCATAGAAAAAACTTTTGACTTTCTAAGCACCTTTTCAGCTGCAAGATTAAGCCAAGAATCCATTTTTCGCAAAGGTAATTTGGCTAAAGCCCTATCAAAAAAATCGGCGCCATGAACCCCTTTATGCCCCTCCTCGATTTTTGGAACACTTCTCGAAAGAAGATAAATTAAAGTTCCAAAACTTGAATATAAAAAGACTTGAAGAAGGAAATCAAACATAATAAATTAAAGAGGAAATTAGCGCCGATTTTTATAAAACTAGAGCTCGTATCTTACAAATTTCTCAACTTTTACATTTTCACCTATCTTTGCAATCGTGGCGGTAATAACTGCTTCTATATTCATAGAAGAATCTTTAATAAATGGTTGAGTCATTAAAGATTTAACATCTGCTGGATTCATGGCTGCGATCTGCATCACCAAATCCTTAGCAAGGTTTCTAAATGGTTCTGATCTTCCAGCAAAATCAGTTTCGCACCTTATCTCCATTAAGACACCAACTCTTCCATTGTGAATATAAGACTCTAAAAATCCGGCTCCGGTATTTCTTTCTGATTTCTTTTCGGCAATTAAAGCACCTTTTTCTCTTATCAAAGCTAATGCTTTTTCAAAATCTCCGTTTGCGTTCTGAAGAGCATTTTTACAATCCATAATTCCGGCTCCAGTAGCTTCCCTTAATCTAGAAACATCAGAAGAAGAAATTACATAACCAGACGCCTTACTGGTAGCAGGCTTTGTAGCCTTAACGTTTTTTTCAACTGCCTTCTTGGTAGTGACTTTCTTAGAAATAACAACTTTCTTTGCTTTATTTTTTTTATTCATGTTTTTGTTCAATATTAGTTCTGCAAAAAACGGACCTAAAAAAATCTATACTTATTTAATTTTATCCAAAAAAACTAATAAATGAAAACTTATTGTTTTTTTGTTTCTGATGGAGCGCTAACAACGTTAGCCTTCATCTCTTTTACTCCCTGTTCTATAGCTGTAGCAAATCTGTCTAAAATCCAAGCAATGCTTGATTTAGATCTATCATTCCCTGGGAATATATAATCCACTATTTCGGGATCGCAATCTGTGGAAACTATAGCCACAACTGGAATTTTCAATCTTTTAGCCTCTCTAACAGCTGTCATGTGGCTTGTTGCTCCAACAACTATCAAAACGCTTGGAATTTTAGTGAAATTTTCTAATCCAGAAAATAATTTCTCCAATCTTTCTGCATCTTTTCCAAACTGAACTCTCTCTTTCTTTGTGTATTTATCTAATCTTCCTGTTTCAAGATCAGATTTAAGCTTCAAATAATACTGAAGTCTCTGTTGTAGGGTTTTGAAGTTTGTAAGAATTCCCCCAAGCCATCTATTGGCAATATTAGGAACTCCTAATTTTAAAGCGAAAGCTTTAACTGGTTCTCTGTGATGAGCTTCTGTTCCAACAATCAAAAAAGATCCACCCTTAGCGGCAACAGATTTCAAAAAATCTTCCGATTTTTTACCTAAATCCATTATTTTTTCCGCATCAAAAATTTGGAATCCATTTCTTGTAGAATGGATATATTTCCTCATTTTTGGGTTAGTTTTTGACTTTTTTCTGCCATAAAGAACACCGGCAGTCATAATCTCTTCCAGAAGGGCTTTATCAATCGTAGAAGAAGGAGCGACCAAGGAAGGCGCATCATTCTTCAAGGAATCACCCTCGGATTTCATATCTTCTTTCTTCATTTTTCTTTATTTTCCTTAGTTATTTTTATTAATTTTGACTTTTTTACTTAGAGCTTTTTCGCCCTAAATAGTAGGTAAATATTAAATGAAATTCCAAAAAAAGTCAAAAAAAGACTGGCCTTCCCGCTATGGCGAAAATCCAGTCTTGTTGCAATCTATTTTTCCTCATCTTCCCAATCCACATAAGAGGTTCCATCATCTACAACTATTGGAGCAGGAATCTTGATCTGCTTCACTGGCACCCTTGTCCTAAGAGGACGAAAGCTGTGCAGAATTGAAACAAGGAATGTAATCACGAGCGAGATTTTGGCTAAGAATTCTTTCATTTTTTCACCCCCCACATCGTAAACCCGCCTCCACCACCTCAGACCCACTAATTATCCAGTTTAAAAAAACAAACAAAGTAAACAATAGAAGCGACCATCATAAGAACACCAACGCCAAAGACATTAGTATTATGCATCCACAAAGAGCCAGATAGTCCGACGATAAGCCCAATCAATCCGACCATGAACCCTAAGAATATTTTCAAACCAGTCAGGAAGCGACGCAGGTCCATTTCATCCCTCCTTTTCTTTTTCCAACACCAAGAAAGTGCTACAAAAATCCTACTCTCCAAAAATGCAAAAATCAAATCGCAGTCGGGTCAAAAAATAACACGCTTAGTGTCTTAAATATTATCTTCAAATCCATCCATAAACTCTTATTTTTTACATAAAAAGAATCTAATTCTAATTCCCTTAAAAAAGGTAAGCTCGATGCTCCATTAACCTGTGACAATCCAGTGACTCCAGCTTTTTCGAACTTTAAAAATTCAAATTCTTTTGGATATTTTTCAACCTCGGCTTCTTCGTGTGGTCTTGGACCAACCAAAGACAATTCCCCTCTTAAAACATTAATTAATTGAGGAAATTCATCCAATCTAAATTTTCTTATTACTTTGCCAACCTTAGTTAATCTTGGATCATTTTTAATCTTAAAAAATGGCCCATCTCCTCTTTCATTTAAATGAAATAAATTCTTCTTCTCTTCGTGGGCATCAACCCTCATAGAACGAAATTTATAAACTCCAATTATTTTACCAGCACTTATTCTTGGCAATTTTATAACCACAGAACCACCATCCTCAAACCATATTGCAATAGCTATTAACGGAAAAAAAGGCAAAATAAATAAAATCCCCAAAATTGCCCCCAAAACATCCAAAATTTTCTTCTCTACAGAATAAAGCACAGCTTGTTTTGATTATTTCTAAATTAAATTTAATAATAAAGATAACATGAAAGTTGCCATATTACACGATTACCTTAACCAATACGGCGGAGCAGAAAAAGTATTAGAAACTCTTCTAGAAATTTTCCCCCAAGCAGATATTTATACGCTTTTTTACGAAAATAGAAAAGAATTATCTATTTTTAAAAAAAATATAAAACAAACCAGCTTTTTAGACTTTCCGTTATCTAGAAAAAAACACAAATTTTTTATTCCACTCTTTCCAACTGCCTCAAATAATCTAAAAATCCTAGACAATTATGATTTGATTATTTCTGACAGTGCCGGATATTCAAAGGGATTTAACGTTCCAAAAAATACTTTTCACCTCTCTTATATTCATACCCCACTAAGATATGCCTGGGAGTTTAAAAATTATTTTAAAAATCGAATATTAAAAATTTTAGGAATTCCTTTTGCAAAATATCTAAAAAATTGGGATTTAAAATCTTCAAAAAATCCTCATAAAATATTAGTTCCATCAAATTTCATAAAAGAAAAGGTTTTAAATTTTTACAAAAGAGATTCTGAAACAATATATCCCCCAGTTGAATGGAAAGAGATCAATACAATAGCTCAAAAAAATAAAAATCCGGAAAACTTCTATTTAGCCGCCGGAAGACTTATCGGTTACAAAAGATTTGATCTCATAATAGAAGCTTTCAAAGAATTGGGCTATCCATTAAAAATAGTTGGCTCTGGCCGTGAAGCAAAAAATCTTAAAAATTTAGCTGGAAATGCAAAAAATATAGAATTTTTAGGATTTATTCCCAAAAAAAATCTTTATGAGCTTTATTCCAAGACAAAAGGGTTTATTTTTCCACAAGAAGAAGATTTTGGACTTGTCGCCGCAGAAGCGCAATCCGCAGGAGCACCCATAATAGGCTTAAAATCTGGCGGGTTAATGGAAATTATTAAAGATGGAGAAACTGGAATTTTTTTTGAAAAACAAAATATAAATTCTTTAATTGAAGCAGTTAAAAAATTTGAAAATATTAAATTTGACCGTCAAAAAATTTCAGAAAGCGCTAAAAAATTTGATAAAGAAATATTTAAAAAACAAATTCAATCAATAATCGAAAACGATCTTAATAATCAGGTTTAAAGATAATTCTTAATAAGTTATAATAATGAGATATGAAGCTAAAAAATGTCTCGTCAAAAAAAGGTTTTACCATAATGGAGTTACTTATTTATATCTCCATTCTCGTTGTGGTAATGGGATTTTTCGTCGGAATATTAAACACAAGCCTTAGAGTTGAACTTAGTGAATCTTCTTCTAACGAGGTGGTAAATCAGCTTAATTTTGCCACCCAAAATATCCAAAGATTAATCAGGGAATCCAGCGCGATAGCAGTTGGTAATTCCTCACCCTGCACATCTCTTCCAGATGCAGATTCTGGCATAGGATCGCCATTTCCCTGTCTAAAACTAAGAATGAAAGACTCTACCTCTACGGGACAAGATCCAATATATATTTGGATGGATAGCTCGACTGGAAAAATAAAAAAACAAAGCGGTACTGGAAGTAACATTAAAACAGAGGATCTTTCAACAGACAAAGTTGCCAGCACTCTCAATACCCTATCTTTTACAAAATATTCAAACTATCCAGGTAAAGATATTGTAGAAATTAACCTTACTCTAAACTACAATACAGCCAATCCTCAATCAAAAGCCAAAAAGACGATAACAACCTCAACAGGAAGAGTTTCTGCTGCAACATTTGATTCATCGCTCATCCCAGGATCATCAGCCACCCTAGATTTGGGTTTAGGAAACCAGCTTTGGAAAAATTTGTATCTTAAAAATTATTCAATACAAGATGGTAAAGTCTATGAGCCAGAAAACTATGACAATCTATCAGGACAAACCACAAGAGGAATGATGGCCATCGGAGCTCCAAACACAAACAATGTTCCCCCGTTCAATAAATGCGCCGATATATGTGCAGAACACGGATTAAATTGCACCTGGGGTCTCGCATTTACCTTTAACTTAGGAGCTCTTGGAGCATACTCTGCTCAATGCGCAGACGATGTACCTTATGGAGGAATATGCTTCTGTGACTAAAATGAATTTTTTAAAAGTAATAAAAAAATCAGCTTCCCCAATTTTTCCGGTAATCATTTTTGGATTGCTGATTATTTCATTACTAAAACTTCCCATCAAAGATATTAAAATAGAAAACGCTTCAGCCCTAACCGTTGATGGTTCGATAATTCCATCTGGAATATCCGAAACATTAGATTTGGGAACCATAACCAACACTTGGAGAAATTTATTTATAAATGGTTTTGATGTTCAAGATGGAAAAGTAAATTCAACTAATAATTTTGAAAGTGCTAATCCTGGACGAGGACTAATGATTATAGGCGGAGGATTTTCAAACAACGTCGGAAATAGATTGTGCTATTCATACGGAAACAAAGTTGGCATCTGTGAAACCCATGGATTAACTTGCGACAGCGTTTTACAATTCGTACAAAATGGAGACGGAACTCTCGCCGGAGACTATTTTAGACCCTGCGACGTAGACCCTACAGATGCCTTTTATTTTATGTGCTTCTGTAAATAAAAATTTGCCATAATTAGATTAATTTATTTATTATTAATACCAGCCGTGGAAGGACGCACCCCCTTGCCACAGTGCCGAGATTGGGCTGGCGCAGAGACTATTCCGTACGAGTACGAAATCAGTTAGCCAACCTCAACTCGCAGCACGAGGCCGCAGTCAAAGTTCGGAATAGATACCCGAACGTAGTTCTGACTGCTTTTTTTATAAAAAAACTATTATATTTATGCCCCGTGGCATTTTTTAAATTTCTTTCCAGAACCACAAGGACAATCATCGTTTCTACCAACGCCTTTAAATTTTGGATCATTACCTGAAGACAAGTTAACGTGCTGATGATTTTTCTTTTCTTCATTTTCCATCTCGCTTAATTTATCCTTATTTTCTTCAACCCACTTTTCAAAACCAGAGAGCATTTCTTGATATAAAATATGCCCCTCTCTCTTGTATTCAACCAAAGGATCATGCTGTCCATAAGCGCGTAAATAAACCGATTCTCTTAAGGCTTCCATATTTTCCAAATGATTCATCCAAAAACTATCCAAAACTCCCAAAATATTTTGGTTAGTATTAGATTTCAAAAATTCCTGTCTTTTCCTATAAATCGCGGTCCTCTGTCTATTTAAAACATCATCATATTCAAGTAAATGTTTTCTAGAATCAAAATTTAACCCCTCAACCTTGCTTTGCGCTTGAGAAATTACTCGAGAAATTAATTTTGATTCTATTGGAGTTTCATCTGGCAATTTAAACGCTTCCATAAATCCCTTGATTCTATCTCCACCGAAAACTCTCATTAAATCATCTTCAAGAGACAAAAAGAATTGAGAAGACCCAGGGTCTCCCTGCCTGCCAGCTCTTCCTCTTAACTGATTATCAATACGCCTGGATTCGTGCCTTTCTGTTCCAATCACGTGTAATCCCCCAACATCTTTTACTTTTTGCGATTCCGCCGAATCTGGTGGATTTCCACCAAGAATAATATCCACTCCACGACCCGCCATATTAGTTGCAACAGTAATTGCGCCCAGTCTTCCAGCTTGAGCAATAATCGCTCCTTCTCGTTCATTATTTTTTGCATTTAAAACTTCATGACGCAATCCAGCCAAGCTCAACATTCTCGAAAGCTCTTCATTTTTAGCAATAGAAACAGTTCCTATCAAAACTGGCTGACCCTTAGCATTTCTCTCCTTAACATCTTTTATGATCGCTTCGTATTTTCCTTTAGAATTTTTATATACCAAATCACCCTTATCAATTCTTACCATCTGCTTATTAGTCGGAACAGTCACAACTTTTACCCCATAAACCTTATCAAACTCTTCTGCCGAAGTTTGGGCAGTTCCTGTCATACCAGAAATCTTTTTATAAAGCCTGAAATAATTTTGAATGGAAATAGATGCATAAGTCCTTGATTCTTTTTGAACCTGAACTCCCTCCTTAGCTTCTAGGGCTTGATGAAGTCCCCCGGAATATCTTCTTCCGTGCATCATCCTTCCCGTAAACTGATCTACGATAATAATTTCTCCCTGTTTTACCACATAATCCCTATCTTTTAAATAAATCTCCTTTGCCCTCAAACACTCCTGTAAGTAATGACTCAATCTCAAATTTGCCGGATCATAGAAATTTTTTATATTTAAAGTTTTTTCAATTTTCTCTATTCCAGATTCCAATAAATCTACGCTCTTGGTTTTTTCTTCAACTAAATAATCTTCTTCTTTTTTTAGACCTCCAGCGATTCTAGTAAAAACTTTATACAACTCACTAGATTCTTCATCTGGCGCAGAAATAATAAGCGGAGTCCTCGCTTCATCAATTAAAATGCTGTCTACTTCGTCAATAATCGCAAAATTATAACCTCGCTGAACCTGATCTGCTAAGGATCTAGTTAAATTATCTCTCAAATAATCAAAACCAAACTCATGATTCGTTCCATAAGTAATATCTGCCAAGTATGCCTCTTTTCTAGAAACTGGTCTCAAATATTCTCCATGAATCAAAAATGCATTAGTCGAAGGATCAGTCATTTTTTTCTCATGAATCTCTTTTGATAAATTTGGATCAAAAATTAAAGCTCCATCGTGAATCAAACACGAAACAGTTAATCCTAAGAACTTATAAACCTTACCCATCCATTCTGCGTCGCGTTTAGCCAAATAGTCGTTTACAGTCACAACATGGACGCCAAGCCCCAATAAAGCGTTTAAATAGGCCGGTAAGGTTGCAGACAGGGTTTTACCCTCTCCAGTCCTCATCTCAACTATATTGCCCCTGTGAATCGAAATTCCTCCGATTAATTGGACATCGTAATGACGCTGTCCTAAAACCCTAAAAGAAGCCTCTCTTACCAAGGCAAAAGCCTTAGGTAGAATCTCGTCAAAACACTCATTAAACTGCTCCTTAGAATATCCCTCTCCCAAGTCCTTAAACCTAGCTAAAACAACCTCTTTTAGCTTTTGAGTTTCAGTGGGAAAATCAGAATCTTGTAATGTTTTTGCCCAACTTTCAAAACCCCCGATTTCAGCAACGAGGCCGTCAAAACTCTTATCTTTGAAGAATTTACTGAATAATTTCAACATCTTTTGTGAATCTAAATTTATCACATTAACCCAAATAAAGCACGGATTTTATTCCGTGCTTTATTTGAATTTATTTTTCTGACTTTAACCCTTTATATTTATCAATTTCCCTCTTTAAAACGTTCTCCACCTTATCAATTGCAGCATGTAAATCAGATCCTTCATTTTCTGCTCTTAAAATTTTATTAGGCAATCTTAAATCAGCTTCAGCTCGAAAAACATCTCCTTTATGATGATGATTAGTTGTTCTGCCAATTTCAACATACGCCTCCACTCCTCCATCCATATCCCACTTCTTAATCAATTTAGAAACAGATCCAATCTTTTCCTCAACATATGATTTAAGCGATGCTGTTAATTCTAAATTCGTAGCTTTTATGTTTATTTTCATATTTTTATTTTATATACGAATAATTTCTTCTTCAAGCACAACTCCAAATTTTTCTTTAACCCTACCTTTCATAATTTCTATTAAAGTGCTTATATCTTTTTCTTTAGCATTTCCTAAATTCACTATAAAATTTGGATGCTTTTCAGAAATCTGAGCTCCACCAGACTTCAACCCCTTAAGTCCACACTCGGACAGTAAAATCGCCGTGGGAATAACCGGAAATGGATCTTGTTTCACTCTTTCTTTAAATATTTTTTGAAATTCTGGACTTAAAGACTCGTAAGCCACATTTTTAAAGACACTTCCGGCATTAGGATATTCCATTGGATGGCGAGTGTTTCTATAATTTATCTTTTCCAAAATCTTTTCCTTTATTTCTGCCTTATCCCCAGAACTTAATTTAAATTTTGCTTCTATAATTATTTCGCCTAAAGCTTCATTTTTAAAAATACTGTTTCTATAAGCAAATCCACATTCGCTATTATTTCTATTAATAAACCCAATATCATTATTATTAATTTTTATACTACTTACATTTAGAATATTGTCTTTCATTTCCCCACCAAAAGCTCCAGCATTACCCCTAATTGCCCCACCAAGCGTTCCTGGCAAGCCCCCAGCCCATTCCAAACCAGACAATCCATTATCCGAGGCAAAATCCAATAAATCCTTCATCAATACTCCTGAACCAGCTGTTAAAATGTCTCCTAAAAGTTTTAAATTAATTATTTCGGGACGCAACACGACTCCGGAAAATCCGGAGTCAGAGAATAAAATATTTGTTCCGCCGCCTAGAATGAAGAGTGGTAGCTCCTTTGATCTGGAAAATTTAATTGCTTCCGCAACTTCCTCGCTATTTCCAGCTCGGATAATATAACGCGCAGAGCCACCTATTTTGTAACTACTAAATTGTGAAAGTGGAATATTTTCTAAAATTTCCATAAATAATTACCTTAAATTTAACTTTAATTCAAAAAATAAGCAAAAACTATTTTAAATAATTGTTAATTTTGTTAAAATATAACATAGGATCTAATAAAGGCTCTTTAAAGCTGCTAGTTGAGCACTCATTTAACACAAATAGTTTAAGGAGGTCACCTCTAGCAGCTCTAAGGAGCTTTTTTTATTTATACAAAACTAAAGCCCTGCTTTCGCAGGGCTTTAGCCACAAATAGTTATTAGTATAAGCAAGTTCCGGTCGATATCATCGTCGGAATTTACTCACCACTCATTCTGAAATCCATTATATTCGATAAAAACAATATTGTCAACCCCCAAAATAGAATTAAGAATTAGTAAAAAGAATAAACACTAATCACATAACTAAATATATTTTAAATTAAAAAACTCATATGCAAGGCTTGGTTGAGAAACGACTGAGGTGTACTTTTATCTAAGTACTCCGAAGGAGTCCCGGAAACCGTAACGCAGCAGATGAGTCTTTTAAATTTAAAATTATCTGATTTCGTAGGTGACGTTAACATATACCGATACATTCTCCGATCCTGGCTCAATAGCTGGAGCAACATATTCAGCAACAGCATCCAACTTCATTGCACCCCCTCTTCCATATGCTATTGGCATGTAGTTTCCAGAAGAATCACTAAAAGTTACAACCTTACCAAGCCTTACTCCAGCTTGTTTAGCCATATCCATAGCTCTTTCTTTTGCTTTAGCAAACGCCTCTTCTCTTGCTGGTTTCAAGAAATTATCTGGATTTTCAACTTGAAAATTTAAATATCCTATTTGGTTTATTCCCTGTTTTGGAAGTTCCGCTAAAACTCCTGATATTTTAGAAAAATCTCTAATTTTTAAGGTAACTGTTTGGGTTAGTGTGTAACCAATTATTTTATTATTAGTTTCGTAATAATAAACGCCATTCTTAGTTTCGTATCTAGGAGATAAATTATAGTTAGATGTTTTTATATCTTTTGGGTCTATCCCCATGCTCTTTATTGAATCTATCACGGCATTCATCTTTTTAGAATTATCATCTTGAATAACTTTTGGATCTACTCCTTGAGTTATTATAGAAAAATCCAAAACAGCCAAGTCTGGAGACAAAACCGCCTTACCCTCTCCAGAAACAGAAATTGTTTGTCTCTCCTTTAAAGGATTGCCAGAAAAAACTGCTGAAAGAGAAAGCAATACCGCAATTATTAAAACCAAATCCAACAACACCCAGAACACAGGCTTTGAATACTGAAAAATCTTATTTTGTGATTCCATATTTTTATTTATTAATCGAAAGTATTACTTTTAATTCTTCGGGCTTCAAGCTTGCTCCACCAACAAGTGCCCCTTGGATCTCATCATACTTTAAGAACGCCCCAGCATTCAAGCCATTAACAGAACCACCATAAATGAAGTTAAATTCTAAGCCCTTCATATCTCCATCCAAAACACGATTCTTTATCTTTAAAATCATATTTTTTGCATTTTCTGGAGTATCGGGCTCGGCATCCTTTTGAGTGCTTATCGCCCAAACTGGCTCATACGCCAATATTACTCTTCCAGATTTAATCTTTTTTATTACGCTTACGATAGTCTCTAATTGCTCCATAATCGCCTCTTCTGATCTCCCCTTAACCTTATCAACCAAGCTATCTCCAATGCATATAATCGGAACTAATCCCAAATTCAAAACAGATAAAACTTTTTTTGCCACCACGTCATTTGTCTCTCCCAACAATCTTCTTTCAGAGTGCCCCAAAACAATATATTGCACGCCTAAAGATTTAAGCTGAACCACTGAAACCTCTCCGGTATAAGCCCCCTTAGCCTCCCAAAAAACATCTTGCGCTCCAAGCTTTGATAATTTTTGAGTTCGCCTAACTGCTCCCAAAAAAGGATAAGGAGCAGCTATTATAAGATTTTCTGAATCAATTTTTTGCGTCAAAGAAATAGCTTCCAATTCAGTGTCTGGATTCATTTTCCAATTAGCAATAATAATCTTCTTCATAAATTAATTATACACGATTTTAAATAGATATTTTTTAATTCAAATAAAAAAAAATACAAGGCATTTCAATTTTAATTAAATAATGCCAGATGCAAGGAGTAAGCGAGTATCGTGCGAAGTGTATTAAATGTAATACATTGAGCTCGAAACGGAGCGAGCGACGAAGCAGATGGCTTTAGATAATTAAAAATTAATTAGAAATTCTATTTTGGTAGTACCAATTAAATACATCATGAGCCACAGGTAATGCATTCAAGCTTCCCTCTCTAGCATTTTCAATAAAAACCAAAACAACTATTTGAGGATCTTCAAATGGAGCAAATCCACCAAAGAAAGCGTTAATTTTTTTCTTATTATTAGTTTGTGGTGTTCCTGTTTTTCCAGCTACATCAATGGGAAGATCATTTAAAATATGAGACGATCCATAACTTTCCGTAACACCACGCCTCATTCCCTCCTTAACAATATCTAATTCTTTTGAAAAATATCCCAAGTCATTAATAACTTTTGATGGTTTTGATTTTAAAAAATGAGGCTCATACAATATTCCACCATTAGCTATGGAAGAAAAAAACGCTGCCAACTGAACTGGAGTGACTAAAAAATCGCCTTGACCAATAGCCACGTTATAAGAATCTCCCAATAACCAATTTGTTCCCTTGGTTTTTAATTTAGTATCTGGATTTGGCAGAAAACCAGAAGCCTCTCCGGGAATATCAATTCCTGTTTTGGAACCAAATCCAAAATCTTTCCAATAATTATAAAGCCTGCCTATTCCAAGCCCTGAAGTATTATAATTTCCCATCACATAATCAGCTTTATTTACAGATCTCGGCAATCCTCCTACGGCAAGATAAAAGAAAATATTTGAAGATTTAGCTATAGCATCTTTAACATCAACCCATCCATTTGGCCTCCAATCTAAAAAAATACTTGGATTTTCTGGATTATATTGATTTGGAATCACTAAACTTCCCGGAGAAAATACTTTTGTGTCAGTATCAACAACTCCCTCATGAAGTGAAGCTAGTGCCACAAGTGGCTTAATTACGGATCCTGGGCTATAAAATCCAGAAATAGCCCTATTAAGCAAAGGTTTTAATGAGCTATTTATATAAGCAGCTCTTTCTGAATTTCTTCTCCTTTCTATAAAAGCATTATTATCAAAAGAAGGTTCACTAACCATAGCCAACAGCTCTCCATTTTTAGGATTAATAGCAATTCCAAGACCAGAATCAAGATTAAGTCTTGAAAGTGCGGATTTTAAACTTCCATAAAAAAATTCTTGCAATTCAGCATCTATAGTTGTTTCTAGTGGCTGAGAAGGAATTGGAGCACTTAATATTTTATCTTCAATTACGTTTCCCTTAGAATCTCTAAAAAAAACCCTCCTCCCATCAGATCCTCTTAAAACAGAATCATATTGAGCTTCCAATCCTGTCTTACCTTGAATATTATTGTCATTTGATAATCCCGTATAACCTATTATATGAGAAAAAATATTTCCATTAGGATATTCTCTTCTATAATCAGTCTGAATTTCTAAAATCTGACTGTTTAAATCTTTAATTTTTATTGCCTCGTCTGGCAAAATATCTCTAAATAAAGGTATCCAACTTCCAGCTTTTAAATCCGCTCTACTAGTTATGGCTAAAATTTCGTCTTTAGAAATTTTTAATATTTCTGCCAAACCATCTACCGCGTAATTAAACTGAGCCTCATCTTTAGCAGCATCTTTAATATTTAGATAGACACCAAAAGAATTTGAATTTCCAGCAATCACCTTTCCAAATCTATCCAAAATAGAAGCTCTATAAACAGGAATTTTAATTTCCTTGGTCGAATTCATGGCCGCCTTACTTTGAAAATCTTCTCCGTTAAAAAAATTTATCCTAATCAAGACAAACAAGCTTGAAAAAATAATTAAAACTCCAAGGGCCCCCACTATATAAATTCCCCTTTGAAAATGATCTGTTTCCACATAGGTATCAAGCGAATCATCGCTTTCTCCTAATATGCCCTCGTGGAAGTCAAAAAAATCACCTCTTCTTTTAAACTTACTCATTTTAAATAATTATACTTTAAAAAGATTTAATTCTATTAACCAAACTATATAAAAATAGAGAAAAGATAGCGTTTAACAATGCCTCAATAAATACTATAAATAGATTATCTATTAAGAATCCGTAATCTAGAATCGCATAAAAAATAAATGTTGAAATTAAAGTTAAGCAATAAATAGAGATGATTCCTGTCGAAAAAAATTTTGAAGTCAAAAAAAACAATATAATCATCAATAAAATTGATAAAGATTCCATATCAATTCCTGGTATAAATTTGGAAAAAAATATTAAAAAAATAGAAATTAATAGGTAATCTTTGCCTAAAATTTCAGAAAAATTCAAAGCCACAATAAAAGCCAATATTAAATTTATTTTAACCCCAAAAAAAGAAAAGATTTCGGTAGTCTGAAAAACTGATAATGTAATTGCAACGGAACACAAAATCCAAAAACCACTAGAGCTCAATGACACCCTTTCCCTATTTAATTGCCTTATTGTATTTAACATATTTAATATTCACTATCTTGAAACAACTCCGACTTCAGAAATTAAAGCCAAGTCGTATGGAAAAATTATTTCTGATTCCAAAAATCCAGAACCAGAAGAATTAATCAAACTATCAACCTTACCGATTGCTAATCCATAACTATAAAATTTAGAAGCCGAAATAACATTATCACCGTTTTTAATATCATATTTTTTTGATATTAAACTCAACTTAGGGTTTCTCCCACCAACGAATAAAGAGTCGGCAAATTGTGGACCTACTTTTACAGACATTTTCCACGAAGGATCGAAAATAGTTTTAACAATACTAAAATCATCGTAAACTTCCGACACTTCACCTATCAAATAAACGTTTTCATACAATACAGCATCTCCTTTTAAAACACCGTTTTTGGAACCAGAATTAATCTCTATTAAAGATTTATTGCTAAATGGATATGAGGAATAAACTTTTGATCTTATAATTTTTCCGCCTTCAAAATCAGCAATATATGATTTACTGCCTTCAATTAAATATCTTGCCTTTAATGATTCATTTTCCGAAACCACATCAGATAAAGACATTCCACCAATCTCATATTCTGAAAAAGAAAATATTTTTCCAGACAATCCTTTAAATAAATTTAAAAAAGATCCGAATATAAAAGATTTTTCAACAATCAAAAACCTACTTCCAAATAAGAAGATAAGAAACAAAAAAGGTATTGAGAATATAAAAATCTTTTTCATTTATATTTTATTGATATTTCTGGATAATACCATTTTAAATTTAGAAACGGCATATACGAGGCACATTTGAGCATCGACCGAGGTGTATTGATATAAATACTCCGAAGTAGAAGCGGAAAATGTAACGAAGTAGATGCCTTTATAAATTTAAAATTAAATGTTAATGTCTCGGGGCTTGAGTGGGTTGTCTAGAATCGGTATATATTTTTTTAAATTTTCCAAAATAATTCCCGTCCCTCTAGCAACACACGTAATAGGATCCTCAACAGTAGTTATTTGGACCAAAAGATCTCTGGCAATCAATTCCGATATACCCCTGAGAAGACTAGTTCCTCCAGAAATATATATTCCTCTCTTTAAAATATCTCCCGATAATTCCGGAGGAGCAGCTTCTAAAACTTCCCTTATAGAATCAACTATTGTTTTTAACGATCTAGAAATAGCAGATCTAACTTGGATATCTTTTATTAAAACTTCTTTTGGTAGACCGGTAACTAAATCCTTTCCCCTTACATACATTTCCAATTTTTCAGATATTGGAATAGCTGATCCTATTTTTAATTTTATTTCTTCTGCGGTTAATTCTCCTATCGCGAGCTTAAAGTCTTCCTTAGCAAATCTTATTATATCCTCATTTAACTTATCACCAGATATCTTAAGACTTCTAGTAATCACTGATCCCGCCATAGAAATAATTGCAATCTCGGTTGCTCCTCCGCCCATATCAACTATCATATTTGCCGTTGGTTCATTTATAGACAATCTAGCGCCCAATGACGCCGCCAAGCACTTATCCACTATATAAACCTCAAAAACACCCGCACCCCTAACAGCGTCTTCAACAGATTTTCTTTCAACCTCAGTCAAACTATTAGGCACACCCACAACAGCCTTTCTATATCCCAAAAAAGAATTTTCAGTTGAAATCTTCTTTAGAAAATGCCTTATTATCTCTTCCGTGAGCTCAAAATCAGATATAACTCCATTTTGTACCGGCTTCATAACTGTTACGTAAGACGGAGCCCTTTCTAACATTTTTTTAGCCTCACTACCAAAAGCCAAAACTTTATTAGTCTTGTTATTAAACGCAGCGATCATTGGCTCATTAACAACAATTCCCCTTTTGTCCAAATAAATTCTTAAGTTAATAGTTCCAAGATCTATTCCAATATTCCTACCCCAAAACGGCAATGAAAACATATAAAGTTATCTTATAGCTTATACATCAAAAGTCAAAATATTTTACTATTTCAACTATTAAAAATCTAAGCCGCCAAATATTTTTCTACCTCCTTATAAGAAACAAGCTTCAATTTACTACTATTTCTTTCTTTAATTTCCAACTTAGTTCCTGTTTTTTCTCCGCAAACAACCCTCAAAGGAATTCCCAAAATATCACTCTCGGCAAACTTTTCTCCAGCACTCTTATCTGTCCTATCGTCAAATAAAATTTGATCGCCCTCTTTATTTAGTTTTTCATACAAAGCTACAAATTTTTTAAATTCCTTATCCTTATTCTTTCTTAAATTTATAAAATGAGCTTTAAACGGCGCAACTGATTTTGGCCAAACAATTCCTCTCTCGTCACTATACTCTTCCACAATAACCCCTAAAGCTCTGGTAATCCCTATTCCATAACAACCCATAATGACAGTGGATTCTTCTCCTGATTCTTTTTTTACTTTAATTTGAAAAGCGTCAGAATATTTAGTTCCCAACTTGAAAATATTCCCAACCTCAACTCCTTTTGAATTTAAAATCTCCCCGCTACAATTTTTATGATTTTCTACCTTATAAACTTCTCTATTTTGAGCGAAACCACACTTATTGCAATAATAAAGCAAATCCTCACCAACATCATTTAAAACTTGGAATTCATGAGTATATTGGCTCGTGAAATCTCCGCCACCTGCTTCCACTGCAAGAGTTTTCAATCCCATTCTTTTATATGCCTTCTCATATGCTTTCCAGGCTTTCATATAATATTTATCCAAATCTTCTTGAGTAAGATGAAAACTATACATATCCTTCATAAGAAATTCCCTACCTCTCAAAAGCCCTCCTTGGGCACGCGCCTCTTTTCTAAATTTCGTCTGAAATTGATATGCTGATTTTGGAAGATCTTTATATGAATTTATAAACATTGAAGCAATATGAGAGATAACTTCTTCGTGACTCCAACCCAAACCAAATTCATAATCCTCATCTCCCTTAGATTTCCCTGTTTTATAGGCAACATCCAAATTCCATCTATTTGTCTTTTCCCAATATTTTTTTTCAACTAAAGCAGGCATTGAGAGCTCTTGGCCATCAATCGCGTTCATCTCCTCGCGCACAATTTCAATAATATTTTTTAAAACCCTTAATCCTAATGGCAAAATTGAATAAACCCCAGAAGAAGACTTATTAATAAATCCTCCCCTAATTAACCATTTAGCATTTTTAGACTCCTCTCCTTCAGGAAAAGTCTTTGATATTTTCGTTAAAAGTTTAGATTGCAACATGTTTCAAGTGTAAAATTTAAAGACAAAAATGTAAACTTAGAAAAATTTTGACACATCTTTTATGGTTATCGCAATCATTAAAAGTATGAGCAATAAAAATCCTACCGCATTCACTATTCCTTCGGTTTGTTTTTTAAGTGGCGACCCCTTAATCTTTTCAATCACTATAAATAATATCCTTCCCCCATCAAGAGCTGGAAACGGAATTGAATTAAGAGCAGCTAAGTTTAAAGAGATTAAAGCCAATAATTGAAGAATATAAATAAATCCAAATTTTGAAGCATCGCTTGCCACCTTAAAGATTCCCACTGGCCCAACTAAATCTTTAAACACAGAATGATCAGTAAAAATTCCCAAAACTAAATTTCCCAAATTAATATAAATGGATTTCATTATAAATAATGATTCGGTAAGTCCCCTATAGATTGATTTAAAAAATCCCATCCTTGGCATTCCAGAATCAGACAAAGCTATACCCAAAGAACCCTCTCCTTCTGGTGGATTTACTCTTGGTATTGATTTAATAGCAAGCTCTTTTCCATCTCTTTCAATCTCTATACTAATCTCTTTGCCCTTATTTTGATTTACAAAATTTATAAATTCTTCTGTTTTCTGAAAATTAACCAATTTATCCCCTTCTAGAAATCCGGAAACCTTTGCGGGTGAATTATCAGCCACCGAAGTTACAAAAACATTTGGTTTTGAACCAATCATTAAAACTAAAGACAAGAATATCCAACCCATTATAAAGTTCACAAAAATACCAGCAGCAATAATGCAAAATCTTTTCCAAGCAGATAAATTCCAAAAACTTTTTTCTGGAATTTGTTGCTCATTCTCATCCTTATATTCCCCGTGGATTTTTACAAACCCACCCAAAGGCAAAGCATTAAAACTATAAACAGTATCTCCCTTTTTCTTTTTAAATAATCTTGGAGGAAAACCAAATCCGAATTCTTCAACTAACAATCCAAATTTCTTGGCCATAGAAAAATGACCAGCTTCATGAGCTAAAATTAAAAGCGAAATACCTAAAGCAAATAAAAATATATACATAATTTATTATTAATTTTCCATCAACTCTTTCTCTTTTAAAGAAATCATTTTTTCAACCTCCGCGTTTATTTTATCAACCGATTTCTGAATACTCTCCCTTAATTTAAATTTTTGATCTTCGGTTATAGTCTTTAATTTAAATTCTCCCTCAACTCTCTTATTAGCATCCTCTCTTAACCCCCTAATCCTAATTCTAGTTTTTTCAGATATTTGTTTTACAAATTTTACAAGCTCCTGCCTCCTCTCTTCGCTTATAGCCGGAATCTTTAATCTGATAACGTTGCCATCTATTTGCGGAGACATTTTTAATGGAGAGTTTTCAATTGCCTTAGCAATCGGTCCGACCGAGGCTGGATCCCAAGGAGAAATCACGATATCTCTTGGTGGCTGAATAGTGATTCCACCCAATTGTTTTACCGGAAATTTTCCATCCATATACAAAACCTCAATATTTTCAACAAGTGATGCTGTTGGCCTGTTGCTTCTCACTCCTCCAATTTCTGTTTGTAAAGCAGTTAAAGCAACCTTTAAATTATTATCAAATTCTTTTATATCCATAGACTATATCTTAGTTAAGAAATGCAGTAATTTCAAATCCGCCATTCTTAAAAAACATCCTTATCTAAAACTGCCGATTCTAACTGTAATTTCTTATTAGTATTTAAAGAATAAATAGCCGTAATTCTTTTTATAAATTCACGAAATTCAATCCAATTGCCAGGAAATTTTTTCAAATAATCCTGAAAAATTAAATTAGTAAAATCTTCAAAAACTAGATTATTTTCTTCTTCCATAACTTTTTTTATGGCTTCTGATTTTTCCTTATTTGAAGAAGCTTTTTTAAAATCAGAAAATAATTTTTCTGATTGAGGCATTATTAACTCCACCTTTTCACTATTCTTTTCAAAAAAATAAAACTTCTGCATTCTAGAAAGAAGTGTTGGTAAAATATTCTCGGCCGACTTTGCACCTAAAAATATAACTCCATTTTTAGGAGGCTCCTCTATTATTTTTAAAATTGAGTTTTGCGCTTCACGAGTTAAATTATCAGTGTTTAATACAAATACTGCCTTCTTTTTTGCCTTAATAGGCATCTGATAAATAAAACTAGCAATATTTCTCATTGCATCTATCCCTCCATCTAAGTTTGCATCTAAAAATAATGTATCAATTAAAACATCTTCGCTCTTCCAGTCGCCCATTTCAAGAAAAGCTCCCAAGCTATGCAAAAAATCTTTTTGGCTTTTTAAATTATCACCAAAAAACAAATAAGCGCTGGCAAACAAATCTTCTTCCGCCATCTTCCCAAATATCTTTTTTAAATCATTTATATTAGCCATTATAACTATTTCAAAAGATAAATTTAATTTTTCCGAAACCCCCGCAGGTTATTTAGATTGGTTTCCGCTATTGCGGAATAAATAACCGAGGACTAAGTTAAATTTTTCGCTGGAAAAAATTTAACGGGTTGAGAAAAAATGAAATTTATCTTTTGTTTAAAAGAATCCTCTTATAAACATCCAGATGGTCTAAAATAATTCCAGCCCCCTTAGCTACGCAAAAAAGCGGATCTTCAGCTAAATAAGTTGACACTCCAGTCATTCTTTTAAAAAACTCATCCAATAATCTTATTTGCGAGCTTCCACCGGACAACATTATTCCCTTCTCCATTATATCAGCAACCAACTCTGGTGGAGTGGAATTAAAAACCCCCTGAACAGAACTTGCTATTCCTAGTAAGTGTGGGGTTAAAGCCTCTGCAACCTCATTCGACTTAACCACGATATCTTTAGGCAAACCAGTTATTAAATCTCTTCCTCTCACAGTATATTGAAGCTGTTCTTTTAACGGTAGAGCTGTTCCTATTTCTATCTTAATTGCTTCAGCAGTTTGCTCTCCAATAGCGAGAGAATATTTTTTCTTAACATAATCCATTATCGCCTGATCAAATTTATTACCAGCAATCCTTAAACTTGACCAAGTTACAATTCCCCCTAAAGAAACAACTGCCACTTCAGAAGTTCCTCCTCCAATATTGATAATCATATTTCCGGAATAATTATTAATTGGAATCCCAGCACCCAAGGCAGCCAAAATCGGCTCTTTCACCACATAAACTTCACGAACCCCAGCTTCCTTTGCAGCATTAATAACGGCCCTTCTTTCGGTTTGAGTAATTCCTGCCGGAACCGAAATAACAACTTCTGGTTTGAAAAAATTAAATTTTCCAACAGCCTTGGTTATAAAATATTTTAAAATGGCTTTAGTAATATAATAATCAGCAATAACTCCATCTTTTAATGGCTTATACGGAACTATTCCTTCTGGAGTTTTTCCAATCATCTCCTTTGCTTCTTGTCCTACAGCTAATACTGTATTTTCTGGCAAACTCAAAGCAACAATCGTTGGTTCATTGATTATAAATCCTTTTCCTGGAACAAAAACTATCGTATTTGCAGTTCCCAAATCTATTCCGATTTTTCTTATAAACATAAATTATTCTTCTCTGGTTATATCAGCGCCAATTTTTTTCAACCTCTCATCAATATTTTCATATCCCCTATCTATTTGCTCGGCATTACCCAAGACGCTCTTGCCCTTAGCTATAAGAGCGGCAATAACAAGAGTAGCACCAGCCCTCAAATCTAAACTAGTAACCTCTGTCCCATATAGAATAGTCGGACCAGTCACTATCGCCCTATGAGGATCTAAAATTGTTGCCTCAGCCCCCATTTTCTTCAATTCTTCTAAATATTTCAACCTGCCCTCATAAAGAGTATCAAAGATCAAAGATGAACCCTTGGCTTGAGTTGCCAAAACAGAAAACATTGCCTGTAAATCACTTGGCAACCCTGGGTATGGCCTAGCCTCTATCTTGGCAGATTTTAAATCACACTTGGGCCCATCAATAATCATCTTATCTCCAACAATCTCAAAAACAACACCCATCTCTCGCAATTTTTCCAAAGTCAGATCCAAATGCTCAGGAATTACTCCTGATATAGTTATCTTACTTCTAGTTGCCGCACCCAATATGGCAAAAGTTCCCATCTCTATCTCATCATTAATGATAGAAAAATTAATTTCTTTTGGCTTACTTTTAGCAGGAATAATTTTCATACCATAAGTTCCAAGTCCAGATATTTTTACTCCTAATTTTTTCAAAAAATTTCCTAAAGCCACAACGTGCGGCTCCATAGCAGCGTTTCTAATTTCAAAAGCATATTTATATCCCAACATCATCACGCTCTCCGTTCCAGTAACAGAAGCTTCACGCAAAATAACTAAATTTTTAGAAACTTTTCCAAGCTTTATATTATGAGCACCCATTTTTTCATCAAAGAAAACTTCTGCACCCAAAGACTTAAAAGCTTCTAAGTGTGTATCTATTGGCCTAGCACCTATTACACATCCACCAGGAGTAGCAATAGTTACCTCTCCAAACCTCGCCAGCATTGGCCCAACTATTAAGAGGGAAGATCTTATTTTACAAACCAACTCTTGATTTAGTTTCTTCGGATCAAGATTTTTATTATTAATCGATACAGAATTTTTTGAAATCCAAACTATCTCCGAACCCATACTTTTCAATATATCGAGCATAGTTAAACAATCCTTTATTAAAGGAATATTTTTCAAAACCACTCTTTTATCGGAAAGAATTGTTGCCGCAATAATTGGAGTCGTCGCATTTTTTGATCCACGGACTTCAATCTCTCCGGACAGCTTATTGCTTCCGTTTATTATAAATTTCATTTTATTTCTTATACTATTTTCTATTCTCTTTTAAAAGAGGTAAATATGCAAATCCAGCAATCACAGCCCCCAATATATCAAAAAACAAATCAGACATAGTATCTTGCAGATTGGCTTGATTTCCACCCAAAACACCATACTTCAATAAAGAATATTGATCCAATCCAAATTCAAAAAATTCCCAAAGAACTCCAAATAAACAAGCCAAAGAAATTCCTAAAAATAAAAAGGTTATTTTTTTATAAAATCCATTTTCAATGTTCACTCCAAATCTAAACCAATAATATGCGCTAAATAAAAATATCCAAGCACCTCCCAAGAAATGATGGAAGGAATCAAAATATTTTATAGAATCATACCAACCAAAGACAGATGCTAAAATGTGAAGTAAGAATATAAAATAAAGAAATAAAACTAAAAACTTTTTGCTCGATATAAGGCTATTACTCATATAATTATCGTTTAGAATAAGTGATAATATTATAACTCAAAATCAATAAAATTAGTTTTATAATAGAAATTCCGGCCAAAGCCGGAATTTCTATTGCTCTCAAAATTAACGTTTCTGCCACTGTGGAGATTTTCTGGCTTTCTTCAAACCATACTTCTTTCTCTCAACCATTCTTGAATCTCTTGTAAGATATCCAGATGCTCTTAATGGTTTTCTGAATTCTTCACTAAATTTAACCAAAGCTCTAGCAATAGCATTTCTTATAGCTTCAGCCTGAGCGCCAATACCCCCTCCATTGACCTTGGCGCTAACCATAACTTTAGAAAGAAGACTTAAAGTTTCTAATGGAGCAGATGCTGTCTTTCTATCAATTTCTTGAGAAAAATAATTCTTCAAATCTTTTCCGTTAATAGTCATTCCTGATTTATTTTGGAAAATTCTAACTCTCGCAGAAGCAGTCTTTCTTCCTCCATTAGCCTCAACATATCTGTCTTTTTTTACAGATTTTGTTTGAGTCTCGTGATTTGTTGTTTTTTTAGTATAAACCATTTTAAAAATTACTTTGATATTGTAAGACGCTTTAATCTATCATTCCTCAATCTATTTTTAGGCAACATATTATAAATCGCGCCTTTTAAAATTTTTTCTGGTGATTTCTCAAATTCTTCTATAAATTTCTTTTCTCTCAAGTGACCCATATATCCAGTGTGATGATAATACATTTTTTGAGTCGCTTTATTTCCAGACACGATTAATTTGCCGGCATTCGTAACAGAAACTCTGACAGATCCAGAAATTCTTGGATTGTATTTTGGATCATTTTTGCCCTGCAAAAGAAAAGCTATCTTTGAAGCTAATCTTCCCAACTTTTCATTTGTCGCATCTATTTGGATATTCATAAATCTCGAGAGATTATTTTAGTATAAATTAGTTAAAAAATCAAATATTTATTTTACAAATTCTATTATGGCCTTAACCGCTCCATCTCTTTTTCTAAAATCTCCCGTCTTAGTTATTTTTAAATAACCGCCTTTTCTTTCTTTATATCTAGGTGCTATTTCAAAATAAACCTTCTCCGCTTCTTTTTTTGGAAGCTTAGACAATAAGGTTCTCAAAGATGCTAAGGTTTGTTTCTTGCCGGTTGAAACCATGCGCTCAACAATAGGCCTAATTTCTTTGGCTCTAGCGGTAGTGGTTTCTATTCTTTCATCTCTTATTAAATTAGATGCTATTTTTTTAAAGAAGAGTTTTCTATCCCCTCTTTCGAAATTAAATTTTCTCATGGTTGCTGATTATTTCTTTGCTTTTTTAGCTTTCTTTACTGATTTCTTTTCTTTTCCAGATTTTTCATCATCACCATCATCCTCAGATTCTTTATCTTCAGATTTTTCTTGCTTAGGAGCAGTTTCTCCCAAAACATCTAATTTTGCAACTTCCTTAGAGTGTGACTCTAAAATTTCCGCAGCCCTCTTTAAAGCATAAGATGGAGCAACGGTTCCATCGGTTTCAATAGAAATCCTCAATTTATTATAATCGGTTTTATCTTCAACCCTCATGTTCTCTACCGAAAAGTTAACTGAAACTACTGGAGTGAATATTGAATCGATAGCCATAATTCCAACTCCCAACTTTTGAGCTTTTCTAGCCTCAGAAGGAACGTATCCCAATCCCTTCTCAACCGTGATTTCCATATCTATTTCTCCATGCTTATCTGTAATAGTTGCGATAATCTCTTCTCCGTTAACCACCTCAACCTGAGAATTAGACTTTATCATTGAAGCAGAAATTGCCCCTTCACCCTTTTCTTTTAAAGAAAGAACTTGTGGCTCGTCTGTCCACATCTTAAACCTAACCCTCTTAAGGTTTAATAAAATTTCAACAACATCCTCCTGAACTCCAGAAATTGTAGAAAATTCATGACTTACTCCTTTTATTTTAACTTGGGTTATAGCAGCTCCAGGTAGGGATGATAATAAAATTCTGCGTAAAGCGTTTCCCATAGTTATTCCGTATCCACTATAAAGACCATCAATCTCAAAAACGCCATTTTTTTGGTTTTCTGAAATTCTTTTTATTGATACTGTTTCGCTTAAATTATCGTATCTCATTTTTTTATAATTAAAATTATTTTACGGATTTTGAATAATAGTCAACGACTAAATTTACATCAAAACTTACGTCAAAATCTTTTGGCTTTTCAAGCATTTTTCCTTCCAACTTTTCCTTATCTAAGGATAACCAAACTGGAGTTTCGTGCTTTTTCAAAGTTTCTGCTAAATTAGTAAAAATCTTTGCATCTCTTGATTCTTTTCTTATAGAAACAACATCTCCTAAATTAACAGAATAAGAAGGAATATTCAATTTCCTACCATTAACCGTAATATGTCCATGAGAAACCATTTGTCTCGCAACGGATCTTGAATCTGCAAATCCCAATCTAAAAACAACATTATCCAATCTTGACTCAAGAAGACTTAAAAAGGTATCTCCAGTAACTTCTGTTGATTTCAAAGCTTTTGTAAATAAAGATCTAACTTGAGATTCCCTAATTCCATAAGCAAACTGGAATTTCTGTTTTTCTTTAAGTTGGGTTCCAAACTCAGACATTGCTCTAGCTCTAGCAGCTCCATGCTGTCCAGGTTTTTGTTGCCTCCTTATAACTGCGCACTTAGGCGAAGAACATCTTTTTGATTTCAAAAAAAGCTTAACACCCAACGATCTTTCTCTTTTTTCTGTAGTATTAAACATATTATTTTAAACTCTTCTTACTTTAGCTGGTTTTGGACCATTGTGTGGAATCGGTGTTCTGTCTTTTATAGATAGAAGATTAAATCCTTTATTAACTAAAGATCTGACAGCAGAATCTCTACCTCCACCCACACCGGAAACAAAAACATCAACATTAAAAGGTCCCGATTTCTGAACCTTTTCATAAATAGCGGAAACAACTTTAGAAGCTGCAAAAGGAGTGGCCTTCTTTGGACCAGCAAAACCCATAGATCCAGCAGAGCTCCAAGCTAAAACATTTCCCTTATCATCGGTAATGCTTATTAAAGTGTTGTTATAAGACACTTTAATAAAAACTTTTCCCTTTTCAAATTTAGCATTAGCCGGTTTCGAACTAGCCTTAGTAAGAGCAGATTCAACTGCGTCTTTTTCTTTAAGAACTTTTTCCTCGCTTGGCTTTGCAACTTTCTTCTTTCCCATAAATTTTTATAATTATTATTTCAAATCAACTTTTTTCTTTCCCGACCCTGCAGTCTTTCTAACATTTCCTCTTACTGTTCTAGAATTGGTCTTTGTCCTCTGCCCCCTTACTGGAAGACGTCTCATGTGCCTTGTACCTACATAACTTTCTATTTCTTTCATTCCCTGTATGTTCTGTTTTATAACTTGTCTCAATTCTCCCTCAACTTTGAAATTATTTCTTATATAATCCTGAATCAAATTAACTTCTGCAGGTGTTAAATCTTTAGCTCTTTTATTCGGGTCAATTTTTGTAACCTCTAAAATTTTTTTAGATAAAGTAGCGCCAACTCCATATATATATGGAAGCGCTGCTTCTACTCTCTTTGCATCCGGTATATTTACTCCGCTTATTCTCATGGTTGTTTATATAAAATAAAAATTAGCCCTGTCTTTGTTTGTGTTTTGGGGTCTGGCAAATAATGTGAATTCTTTTACCTCTTCTCACAGTTTTGCACTTATTACATATTGGCTTAACAGACGCTCTAACCTTCATTTTTTTATTGAATATTAATTGTTGAATAAAACAGCTAAAAAATCAAGTATATTAGCTTAAACGAGAAAATATTCAGGCCAAATCTGCCATTTTAATTGCAGAATTATCAAACTAGAATCTTCTCGAAATTCTACCTCTAGTTTCGTCATAGGGAGTAAATTCCACCATCACCCTATCCCCAGGGAGAACCCTTATATGGTTCATCCTCATTTTTCCGGATAGATATGCTAAAACCTCTCTCCCATCCTCATTTATTTTAACCTTAAAAGTAGTTGCAGGAAGGGCTTCTAATACCACCCCCTCAAGACTCTTTAAATCCTTGCTCTTCATTACTTAAGATTTTAATAAATTAAGGTTTTTTAACTCGTGGATATATGATAGCTAAAGACAATAAATTAGTCAACGGTTAAGTTGATTTTTTCTACTTTTGGCACTTTTTTAACCCAAAAAGGCCAAAGAGCCACTTCCGCACTCTGCAATCCAGAAACTGAGAAAATAAGAGCCTTAACTTCAGATTCAGATTTAGCGGAAAGCTTATTCCTCAAATCATCAATATTAATTTTTTTAGAAACAACAGCATCATAATTAAACTCGAAGGAAAGCTCAGCTCCCTTATTTTTCTGATCATTTTTTAAAGCATAATTAGATGTTGCGCTTTTAACGTCAACATCAACTCCCTCGCCCTTCTTTAATTTTTGATCCACTATAGATAAAACATCGGATTCCTTAAATCCTATAATAGAAGCCTCTCCCTCAGAGAACACTGAAAAGGTATTATTTTTAGAGTAGTCGGTTGTTATCTCTTGTTTTAAAATTTTAAAAGAAATACTGTTCTCTAAAAATTTAAGTTCTGTTGGAATTTTAGCTAAAAGAATTGATTTTATAGAAGACTCTAAATTCTTTGCAGATTCCTGTTTTGCCTTGCTAATTTCATCAGTTGTTGGACTAGCTATTTCACCGACAAATCCCCCGGTAAATTTGTCCTTTACAACAGCATATATGGAATTTTCCTTAGGTGTTCCCTTAAATGCTGGAAGTTTTAATTTAATCCCTTCTAAAATATTATAATCAGCCCCCGCATTTTCAGAGACAACATCGGCAACAATTTCAGAGCCTTCAATTTTTCCATCTGTTACCTTAGCTCCTGGTACAACAACCTTCTTTACTAATCTATAGATTTTTCCATCAGGAGTTTCAAATCTTGAGTTTTGAACCAAAGACTGTGAAGCAGAACTAAAAGTGTTATAAATCGTAATTTTACCAGAAGCTTTCTCGGCTATTCTTTTTTTAGAGTTAGTAGGAAAAGACATTGTAAAGTTTCTTTGTTCCTTAAAAACTTGTCCTGGAATTTTATTTAAAGAAACATCAATTCTCGCTAAATTAAGATCGGCACTGACAACTTCTTTAAAAGACCAATTTTTTCTTGCCAATTTTATTTTTATATCAGCTTTTGGAAAAGCAAAGACAGTTAAATAAAACATTAAAGGCAAAAACACCAACACGCACGCCATTAGAACAAATTTATATTTTTTTCTTGGTTTTTTCTCAACTACATCGTCCTGAGCGTATTCATTAACTTTTTTATTTTTTTTAAAAAATGAGAATTTACTGCCCTCTTTAAAATCAGTCAGAACAGGAACATCCCCTTCTTCCTCAAATTTCTCATCATCAGCAACAAGTCTTTCTTCTGGTAAATTTTTCTTTGGATTAAACAATATCTCTGGAGCTTCTTCCACCGAATCCACTTCTAAAAATTCACTACCCTGTTTCTTCTGCTTAACACCTATATCAAAAACTTTTTTGGTAGGAATATCTGAAAAAAATGGATTAAAAGCTTTAAATCCATGATGTTTAGCGAATCCTATTAATTTTTCATCTACAGACTCAAAAACAACATTTTTTCCCAATGCATCTACTTCTTTTTTTAGTATTCTAAAATTAGAACCGCTAGACACAAGTTTTGAAAATCTTGGCACCTCTAAAGTAATATCCGCTACTTCGGCTTTTGAAATAATATCAACTATTTCAGATAAATCTGTATTTTTTTCAATGACTATTTTGCCCAATTGGTTTTTCATTATTAAATCTATTATACGTAAAAACAGAAACTATTTCCACTAATTTGTAAACAAATTGTTTTTAATATTGAAGAGATATAAGATTGATTAAAAGAATAAATTAAATGAAAAATTTACTACTCATAGATGCCAGCGCTCTAATTCATCGCTTCTATCATGCCCTGCCAGAATTCGAGAATCAAAAAGGAGAAAGAACAGAAAGTTTATACGGTCTTTCCAACCTAATGCTTAAATTTTTTATAGATAAAAAAATGGATTTTTGGCTAGCTGGATTAGATAGGCCAGAACCAACCTGGAGAAAAAAAGAGTTTGATGAATACAAAATTCAAAGACCCAAAGCAGAAAATCGTTTAATTGAGCAAATTAAAAGGATGCCAGAAATATTTTCAGCTTTCGGAATAGCGGCGCTCAGTTCCCCCGGATTTGAAGCTGACGATATTATCGGTACCGTTGTAGAAAAATTAAAAAATAATCCAGAAATTAAAATCACGATTCTTTCTGGTGACCACGACATGTTTCAACTTATCGAAGATGACAAAATAGTAGTTGAACTTCCCCAAAGCGGAATTAATGAAATTAAAACCTATAATGAACAGGGTATTTTTGAAAAATATGAAATACTTCCCAATCAAATTCCAGATTTTAAAGGATTAAAAGGAGACGCTTCCGATAATATTCCAGGCATTGAAGGTATCGGAGAAAAAGCCGCTAAAGATCTACTTAAAGAATTTAAAAATATAGAAGGTATTTATGAAAATCTTCCGATTATAAAAAATAAAATTGCCGAAAAACTAGAAAATAAATATGAAGATTGTTTGCTATACAGACGCCTTGCCACCATTAGACGCGATGCCCCAATCGAAATTCCCGAAATAGAAAATCTTGCCGCCACAAAACTAAATAAAGAAAATCTTCTGAAATTATTTGAAAATCTCGGTTTCCCTAGTCTGACAAAAAAACTAGAGGAGATTAAATAACATTATTCCTCTTCTTCTAAAATTTCTCTTTGAGGAATTAATTTTGCTTCAAGTGGAAGCGTAAAATAAACTACCGTTCCCCTATTCAATCTAGAAGCAATCCAAATCTTTCCTCCATGTCTGGCTATAATGTTTTTAGCTATAAATAATCCCAAGCCATTCCCTTCAACAGAGGTTCTGCGCGCATTGTTGCCACGGAAAAACTTTTGGAATATTTTATCAATATCTGCCTCATCTATACCCACGCCAGTATCCTTAATGCTTACCTGAAGATATGGCTCTTCCGACATTTTTTCTATTTTTACTATTATCTCTCCGTTTTGAATATTGTATCTTATAGAATTATCTAAAATATTTTTCAAAGCTATTCCTAGTCTTATCGGATCAAAACTCATCTTAAGAATCTCAATTCCAGACTTATCAAAATAAATCTTAATTTTTCTTAAATCTGCTCTTTCCTGTATTTCTGAAAGAAGTTTCTCTAAAAATTCAACAAAATTTTCTTCCTTAAATTCATAACCAAATCTACCCTCTTCAATTTTTGCCACATCTAGTAAATTAGAAACTATTTTAAGCAATTGAGATACCCCTCCTTGCGCACTCGCAACTAGCATTTTTTGAGAATCAGACAAAGGTTCATTTTTTAAATTTTCAATTGACCAGTTTATTGCAGTAAGAGGTGTTTGAAGTTGATGCGAAGCAATTGTTAAAAACTCTTTCTTCTGGGCTAAAAGCTTTAATTCTCTAGTTTTATCTTCTATTAATTTTATAAAAAGAGACTCTTTCTGATTTTTTAATTCATTTGTAGTTACTTTTATTTCTAAATAAGGATCAGAAAATGTGAATGTTAAAATTTGAGGATATTCTCCCGGATTAGTCCTCCTCACAACCGTCTCGGCAAGAGCTGGAAATATGGTCGAAGTTAAAACTATCATCTTAGACTGTAAATTTTTCTTATCATTTAAAGTTATGGTTTGACCGATAACTTCTGAAGCAGATAATCCAAATATTTTTTCAGCAGATTTATTAAATTTTAAAATCTTAAAGTTTTGATCATGAATGATTATTCCCTCTCTAGCCTCATTTAAGATATTTTCGAATTCTTCTCTTTGAGCTAAAAACAGTTTCCTTTTTCTAAGAAAATTAACAAAAAATACTACAGTTAAAACTAAAATTTCAAATAGAAGAATAAAAAGACCATTTTCTGGAGGAATTAAAAATCCCAAAGTACCAAAAAAAATAGCTGAAGACAAAAATAATATAGAAAACAAATCAAAGATAGGCATCGAAACAAATTATAACACGATTTTACGACAAGGCGGAGCTATGATTTAATTTGAATATTAAACAAAAATGCCCGAATTACCAGAAGTTGAAACCATAGTTGGTGACCTAAATAAAGAAATTAAAGGAAATACAATTTCCGATATTTTAGTCTTTAACGAAAGAACTTTTAAAAATTATTCTCCAAAAACAAGAGAATTGATTAAAAACTCTAAAATAGAAAAATTTGAACGTGCTGGTAAATACATAATCTTTCACCTAAAAAAAGCTGATAAAAATTCATTTTTAATAACTCATCTTAAAATGACGGGTAATTTTTCTATTATTAAAAATACAAACCCCAAAGAAATAAAAAACATCAAGCACGCGCGTGCTGCATTCGTTCTCAAATCAAAAGATGCACTTGTTTTCAAAGATATAAGAAAATTTGGAAAAATATATTTTGAAAGTAAAAACTCTGCCGAAGATCTAGAAACAATAAAAAATCTCGGCCCTGATGCCCTACTCAATCTCAATCTAAAAGAGTTTGAAAAAAATATCTTAAAAAGGAAAACCAAAATAAAACCCCTTCTTTTAAATCAAGAATTTATTTCCGGCTTAGGCAATATTTATGCCGACGAAAGTCTTTGGTCTTCAAAAATACACCCACTTACTCCAGCAAATAAATTATCCAAAAAACAAATAAAAGAATTATTTAATTCCATTCAAGCAATTCTTAAAACCGCTGTCGAACTAAGAGGATCTTCAATGCGAGACTATAAAGACTTACTTGGCAAAGAAGGTGGTTACATAAAAATCAGAAAAGTATATATGCGGGAAGGTCTTCCTTGTTTTAGGTGTAAAACTAAAATTATAAAAACAAAAATAGGCGCCCGAAGCGCCCATTTCTGCCCTAACTGTCAGAAGATTTAATCTACTATTCCCCTAATTCTTCTAACTCCTGCTCCAACCGCTTCCTCTTTAGCAATTTTAAATTTACCAACCTCTCCCGTATGAGTTACGTGCGGACCTCCGCAAAACTCTTTCGAAAAAGCATCTTCTAGCGATTTTCCGGCAAAATAAACCTTAACTCGTTCTGGATATTTTTCCCTAAAGAAATATAGAGCTCCTGTTTTTTCAGCTTCAGACTTACTCATTTCTCTAAATTGCATTGGCAAATCAGCCTGCACGGCCCCATTTACCAACTCCTCAACTTTTTTAATTTCATCTGGGGTTAGCTTTCTTGGAAAAGCAAAATCAAAACGCGTTCTTTCGGCTGTTATATCTGATCCTTTTTGCGAAACTTCTGGTCCTAAAACTTTTCTCAAAGCCGCCTGAAGCAAATGAGTCGCCGTATGAAGCCGAGTCACTTTTTTAAGCTCTACCTCATCTTTTGCCTTTAATTCACCAGTATCCAAGAGTAATCCATGTCCGCCAAATTTCTTTTCTGCCCCAGCCTTGGATATTTCCTGATGTTTAGCAAATTCCCTATCAAAGTCTTCTCTATTTAAACCTGAAGCTCTGGATTTTCCAAACTCTTTTACAACTTCATATGGCAAGCCGAAACTCTGATAAAGGTCGAACGCCCCCTTTGCGTCTATCGCCTCTAAAATATCCAACTCTTTTAATCCTTTTTCGATTGTACGATTAAATTTTATATACTCCTCTTCGCAAACACCTCTAATAATTTCTATTTTTAAATTTGGATAAATACTTCCATATCTGACAACAACTTCATCAATTAGATTATAAAAATCAAAACCCGATCCTGAATTTGATCTTAGCCATATATAGCTATAGGTGATAACCCTTCTTAACAACCTTCTCAAAACATAACCAGCATCCTTATTAGAAGGTCTAATTCCATCGGAAATCAAAAATGCGGAGCTACGTGCATGATCGGCAAAAATCAGTTTTGTCTTAAGCTCCATTTCCTTTGGCAATTTTTCAACTATAGACTCAAATAAATCCGTTTCAAAAACATTTTTCTTCTTCTGACCTACCATAGCCAATCTCTCTAAACCCATTCCCGTATCAATTCCCTGTATCTTTAAATCAGTAAGCCTATTTTCCTTATCACGATAAAACTGATTAAAAACAACATTCCAAATTTCAATTCCATTAACATATATTTCAGTTGTCGGTCCGCAAGGTCCCTCATTTCCAGTTGGTCCCCAAAAATTATCAGATCCCTCTCTTCTAATCTTATCTTTTGGAACATATTTCTGCCAAATCTCATAAGACTCCTCATCGAACGGCACGCCCTTTCTCCAATCACCGGCCGGAACTTTTTCAGGGTCGAAAACAGTCACATAATCAATATCAAGCCTCATTTCTTTAGCAATAAATTCATAAGCATATTTAATCGCTTCTTCTTTCCAATAGCCGCCGAACGAAAAATTACCCAACATTTCAAAAAACGTTAAATGTCTTTCATCTCCAACTTCATCTATATCAGAAGTTCTAAAACATTTTTGGATTGAAACAGTATTTTTAGATTTAAAATCAGCCATCGGATCCAGCTCTCCAGTAAAATACTTTTTAAACTGTTGCATTCCAGCGGTCGTCAAAAGTACCGATGGATCATCTGGCAAAAGAGAGGAGGATGGCACATATTTATGGCCATTCTTTTCAAAAAAACTTATGAATTTTTTTCTGATTTCTTCGTGAGTCATTTGGTATTAAAAATACAATAAAAAAGGATAATTTCAAAATTCACCATAAAATAAAAAATAACCCCTCTATATTAGAGGGGTTATTTTTTATTTTTAAGAATTCAAATTTTTTAAAATCTCTGACATATCTGAATATAAATCAGATACTCCGTCTATTTCTATTTTTCCAGAATTAACAAATCTTCTAAGTCTCGCCCAACTAGATTTCATCCTCGAAATAGAATCTGATAAATCATTTATATTTTCTTCACTTAAAGAAGAGGAAACTTCTTTCATATTTCCCAAACTCTCCTTAAAAGCTGATATAGATTTTTCAACAGCTGAAGGATTGTCAATTTCCATTGAAATCATTTTTCTAATTTCCAAAACAGCTTTTTCTTGAATCTGCTCCTCTAGTTCAAACTTTTTAAATGGAGAATTGGAAAAAATCCTATAAGCACCCCTCTTCATTCCCCTGCCAAAAGATTCCATAAAATAGAATGGATTTGTAGGTAAAATACCCGCGGAAGACAAGTTTTCTACAGAAGAATCATCAGTATTAGATTGTTCTTCGGAAGCAAAAGCAGTAGAAGTCAAAAGAAAAGAAATAGCCAATAACATTGCCAAAAAGCTATATTTCATTGATTTTTTCATATGTTTTATAAGTATAGCAGATCCACGGTTAATATCAAAACCCTATCCACTTATACCTATATTATACTAAATAATTTAATAACCGTCAAGCATGTGGCTTTTATCGTGTTCTTTTATCTTTTGGAGAGCCTTAGCCTCAATCTGCCTTATTCTCTCTCTGGTAACTCCGAATTTCTGACCCACCTCTTCAAGAGTATGAGAAATATCATCGCTAAGCCCGAATCTCATCTTTAAAATATCCTGCTCTCTAGGAGCCAAATCAACTAAAATTTCTGTTATTTTTTCTTTCAATAATCCCTGAGAAGCGATCTGGGACGGCGTAAGATTTTTATCGTCTGGAATAAATTCGGCAAGTAATGAATCCTCATCATCGCCACCAATCGGTGATTCAAGTGAAATTACTTCCTGAGAAATTTTCTGTATATGATGAACCTTCTCAACAGGCAAACCCATCTCAACCGCGATCTCCTCTGGCAACGGCACACGACCTAAATCTTGAGTTAACTGTCTTTTAGCTTGGGTAAACTTAGCAATCGTCTCAACCATATGCACAGGAATCCTAATAGTCCTTGATTGGTCTGCCAAAGCGCGAGTAACAGCCTGCCTAATCCACCAAGTCGCATAAGTAGAAAACTTAAAACCTCTCCTATAGTCGAATTTATCCACTGCTTTCGATAAACCAATATTTCCTTCCTGGATAAGATCCAACAAACTCAAATTAAATGACCTATGGGCATATCTTTTTGCAATAGAAACTACGAGTCTCAAGTTTGACTTAATAAATTTATGTCTAGCATCCTCATCACCCTTTTCGCATCTTTTAGCCAATTCTTTTTCCTCTTCAAAAGTTAAAAGAGGCGTCCTGCCTATTTCTCTTAAATACATCTGGACAGAATCTGGCAACTCTTCAAATCCAGGCACATATGCTGCTTCTTCCAGCTCCTTCTTAGAAATCTCACTTCTATCATCTATATCTATAAGCTGATTAGCCTCAACAACCTTAATATTGCTCTTATCAAGCTCTTTATATATCTCTTCTATAAAATTCACATCATCCTCTATGTGAGGAAAGAAATGTATAACCTCTGATTCAGTGACAAATCCCCTACTTCTTCCCTTTTCTATAAGCTCATTTAAAGCTTCTATATTTATCTTTTTCTTTAAAGCATCCTTAGAAAGCTTACCTTCTTTCTTTTTACTTTTTGATTTAGAACTGGATTTTTTTAATCCACTCTTTTTAGCCTTAGGCTTTTTAATTTTCGCTTTTTTAAGCGATTTTGAACCTTTCTTATTAAGTTTTTTAAGCTTTTTCTTCATTAGAAGATTTAGACCTTAACTATATCTCTCTCTGTTTAAATCGTCAAATTTTTTTAATAATTCTTTTAAAAGCTTTTCATCACCCATTTTTTCGGCTTCTTTTATTTTTAATTTCAATTCCGAAACAGTATCTTTTAATATGTCTTTTTTTAACTCTTTTAGGGTTTTAGAAAAATTAGAAATAGAATCTCCTTGAAAAATATCAGACCCGGAATGAAATCTTAGATAATCTGACATTTTTTGCACTTCAATATCTGAACTATTATTTTCGGTTATATTTTTTATAACTATTTTATAAAATTCTGGAAAAAATATAATATTTTCCAATAAATCCTTCCACAATTCTTGATTATTCAACGCCATAGCTATGGCATTTTTAGACAAAGTATCTTTTCTAGAATTAAATTTTTTTAACAAATCTTGTTCCGAAAAATTATCTTCATCTTTTTTTACAACCTGATTTGGGATCTTTATTAATTTCAACTCCTCTTGAACATCGCGTTCAGAAACACCCACAACATCAGCAATCTCCCTCATCCACAAAGATTGCTCTATCGGGCTCTTTATCATTTTTAGCTTTGCTAATATTTTCTTTAAATCAGTTTTCTTTTGAAAAGAATCTTTAGTTTTAAATTCTCTAGATTCTCCTAAAATTGTCTTAATATAAAAATGCATAGCCGGCTCAGCCCTCTTTAATAATTCTTCGCGTAAAAATCCACTATGAGATAAAACAACATCCGCAGCATCTTTAAAATTTTCTGACTCAAACTCTTTCAGCATCCCGACATTAAAAATCTTAACCGAAAAATCTTCACTAAGCGCCATTTCGTTGGCTCTTTCTGTGGCAATTTTTCCAGCCTCATCATTATCGTAGAAAATAATAATATTTTGAGTAATCTTTTTTAAAACATCTAAATGGTCTTTAGTTAAAGATGTTCCAGAACTGGCAAAAGTATTTTTAAGTCCATCCTGATACAACATAATTAAGTCCATCTGCCCCTCAACCAAGACAGCTAAATTCATTTCTCTTATTATATTTTTTGACTTATTAAAACCATAAAGAATTCTTGATTTGTTAAATATTGGAGTCTCTGGAGAATTAACATATTTTCCAGAAGTTTCCGCTTCCGGACTTCCTGGCATTATTCTTCCGGTAAATCCAACCACTTTTCCAAAACTATTCCATATTGGAAACATTATCCTATCCCTAAATCTATCCCAATAAGTTCCATTATTGGTTTTAAAAACCAAACCAGCCCTTTCTATTTCTGACATTTTAAACCCCTTAGAAAGTAAAAATCTAGACAGAGCATCATTGGAGTTTGGAGCCAACCCCATCTCAAACTCTAAAACGGTCTCTTTCTTTAGTCCCCTCTCCTTTAAATAACTCCTAGCTTTTTCAGCGATTAAAGATTCCGAAAATAAATTATTTTTAAAAAAGTCTCTAGCAGATTCAACTATCTCATATAAAACATTGTATTCTCTCTCATCCTTTGATCCGGAAATCTTCAAATTAACCCCAGCCTTGTCAGCTAGAATTTTTAAAGCTTCTATGAATTCTAAATTGTCATGCTTCATTAAAAATCCGAAAATATCACCACCAGCACCACAACCAAAACATTTAAAAATCTGCCTATCCACATTAACCATAAAAGATGGAGTTTTTTCTTTATGAAATGGACAGTTTCCCTTAAAATTTCTTCCTGCCGGAAGAAGCGGCATGTATTGCTTTATAAATTCAACAATGTCTATTTTTTCCTTTACCAAGTCTGATGATTTCTGATCCATTGTCTTGATTCTACACTAATAAGTAAAAAAAATTAACAAAAACAACTAATTAGCCTATAATCATCAAAATGAAGCTGATATACATAAGTCATTGGCGTTTTCCTTCAGAGAAAACAATGTCTCCATTAATAATGAAAACCTGTTCGGAACTGGCAAGTTCTGGTTTTGATGTGGAGTTATGGGCTCCCAAAAGAATAAATAAAGAATTTAAAAATATTGACCCACACCAATATCACAATGTCTCTAAAAATTTTGAAATCAAAAAATTACCAGTCATAGATCTGATTGGCACAATTCCATCCATTGGTTTTCCATTAATGGTAGCGAGTTTCAATCTTTCTCTGTTTATATATTCTCTTATCAGAAATTTTTCCCAAAAAGTCATATATTATGGACACGACTTTAGAGATTTCGAATTAATATCTCTTATTTCAAAAAATATTTTTATAGAAATTCACGATTTTAATAAGAGTAATTTTAATATTTTAAATAAATTTGTCTTAAGAAAAACAATGGGCTTAATAGTGACTAATAAAATTAAAATTGAACAATTTAAAAAAGATTTTAATTTGGCTGATAATAAATTCTTACACCAACCAAATGCAGTAGATTTAAAAATGTTTGAAATTGAAAAATCTCAAAACTCAGCAAGGGAAATTTTAAAACTTCCCAAAAATGAAAAAATAGTGCTCTATACAGGACATTTATTCTCTTGGAAAGGGGTCGATACCTTATTGTCTGCGGCACTACTCTTAGATAAATCAATAAAAGTATATTTTGTCGGCGGAACAGATGAAGATATATCCTCGTTTAAAGAAAAACAAAAGAACCTAAATATAAATAACGTTTTTATAATTGGTAGAGTTCCCCATCAAGAAATACCAATATGGCTCAAATCTGCTGACGTACTAGTTTTACCCAACACAGCCAAAGAAGATGTTTCAAAATACGAAACGTCTCCTGTAAAAATATTTGAATATATGGCTTCTAGTATTCCAATAGTGGCCTCTGACTTACCATCCATAAGAAATATAGTTAATGAAAAAATGGTTTATTTTTTTGAGGCAGATAATTCTAAATCCTTATCAGATAAGGTGATCGAGGCCTTAAATAACAAAAAAGAGAGTTTTTCTAAAATTCAAGCCTCTTTAATTGAAGTCAAAAAATATTCTTGGGAAATTAGAACTAAAAATATAACAAATTTTATAGAAAAACTATTAAAATAAAGAGCTCTTGCCAAAATAAAAAGCTTATACTATAATCTCTCTACTATGAGAAAATGTGCAATTTGCTCCAAGGGTTCATTATTGGCTGGAACAAGAAAGCTATTAAGAGGCCACTATAATCCAACCGGCTGGGAGAGAAAATACCCAAATCTTCAGAAAACAAGGCTAGGAACCGGCCGTCGTGTTTTAGCTTGTGTTACTTGTATAAAACAAATTTCAAAAAGCGCAAAACCAGTAATCCCAACCAAGAAAGAAACAGTATCAGTTAAATAATTAAAAAACACCGGATTAATCCGGTGTTTTTTAATTGTAAAAAATAATCCAATAACTTAACCTAAATATACAACTTAATATTATGTAAATCGGGCTGTAGTATAACGGTAGTATATACCCTTGGGGTGGGTACGAACCGGGTTCAACTCCCGGCAGCCCGACAAAATATCAAACTACTTAATGATTGCCTTACTGTGAAGTTTTAAAAACTTATCATCTATCATTCTCTCTATCTCTCCTCGAGGACTTCCGTAAACCACTCTAGACAACTCCTTTATTTTTTCAGAAATTCCAGAACCACTCCTCACAGGATCTGTAATTTTTAAACTAAAAGCTGGTGCCGTCTGTCCATCAATTAAAATTCTAGCGTAGCAATTAAAATTATCTATATTCATCAAATCATTTGCCGTAAATTCCGGAGTAAACTCTTTTTCCAATAAATCACCATCATCAGCCCCAACTCTAAACGCAATCTTTGAACCAACATTCCCAAAAACCGCTTTAGATATATTTTCACTCAACTGCCCCACAAATTGATTGGCAATTATAAGATTCAATTTATACTTTCTAGCCTCTGATAGTATTTTCTCGATAGAGTTTGTTGTTACGTTTTGAAATTCATCTATATAAAGATAAAACGGTTTTCTGTCGCCTTCCTGAATATTAGACCTAGAAAAAGCAGCTAAAGCAATTTTACCAACAATTATTAAACCAATAAGAGCAGAATTTAGCTCACCAAGTTTACCCTTAGAAAGATTCACTAGCAAAATCTTTCCAGAGTCCATAACCTCTCTAAAATTAAAAGAAGATTTTTCCTGCAAAACTATGGGGCGCATTATATCGTTTGAAAGAAACGAATCGAATTTTGACGATATGTATGGAATCATATTTTGCAAACTTGCCTCTCCCCCAGCCTTTTCAGCGATCTCTTTCCAAAATAATTTAACTAATTGATTTTTACATTTTTCAAGCTTCATTTCCCTGAATTTCTTATCTGCAAAAACCAAATTTATTTCCAACAAAGTATTCCCCAACTCCGGGCTATCCATCACTAAAGAAGTTGCATTTCTAAAATATTGCTCGAACATTGGACCACCAACGGTTTTCATATCGTATAATTTATTAAATATTTCCAAAAGCTCATTTATCACAAAAGTTTTTTGTTCAGGAAGCTTTTCGTCATATTCAAGCATATTTAAAGCCAATGGCCTCTCTGTGTCGCTAGGATTAAAATATATAACATCTTTTGCTCTTTCTTTTGGAATTTTAGACAAGATATCCTCAACAGCATCACCATGCGGATCAATAAAACAAACTCCCTTACCAGAGTTAATATCCTGAATAACCAAATTCTTTAAAAAACTAGTCTTACCAGTTCCAGTTTGCCCTATTACATACAAATGCCTTGCTCTGTCATCATCCTTCATGTAAATATTTTTTTCTTCTCCTCTAAAAATATTTTTTCCTAAAAGAATTCCAGATTCTGCAATGTTAAGCGGTGCAGAACTCTGCTTTGCTTTTGAAGCAGAAAGTAGCGCATGAAAAATATTATTTGGAAAATGAATCAAGCTGGATAATTCTTCCGTAGAAACATATGTAGCAGAAGATTTTTTTACAGGAGCTCTAAAGACGAAATCGTAAACAAACTTTTTTAACTTATTTTTTTGAATTTTTTTTACATTTAATCTATTAACCTCTTCCAAATTAAACTGAGAAAAATAAGAAGAAAATTCATCTATCAAAGCATCTGCCCTCTCTTGTGTTTGGGCAGAAGATAAGATTCTTAAAGTTGATTCAAAAATTTGTTTTTGTGATTTTGTTTTTAAAGCATTTACCAATCCCTCATCAAAATAAGTATTTACACCCAAATCCCCAACTTCATCTTTTTTCTTATTTTTAGACATAGCCTCCCTCAACCCCTTGCCACTTTTAACATTTTTAGCCACATCTGAAAGACGCTTATTATAATAACCCTTAGAGTATCTGCCAATAATTTGTATGGCTAAACTTTCGTTTTCTTTTTGGATTTTTGAAAAATTATTCAATAAAACGCTTAAAGGATCTATCTCCATGCCATTGTAAGTTTTTATTGGCAAAAATTTATTTTTAGCAGTTATCATGGCTCCAGAAACCATTGACCCAGCTTTAAACATCTTATAACCCCTAACATTATTTAAAATTGCCTCTGGATATATTCCTTGAATACTTTTTGATATTGATTTTTCATATTTTTTAGGAATTAAAACAAAAAATTCTATCTGTTGACCAGAATTCTGAACAACCACCTCCATAGAAAAAAACGGCTCACCATATAAAAAACCCTTAAACCCTCCCCTCTTAATGGTTATAAATTGAGAAAAAACCTGTTCCATAATGGAAATTTTTTCTCTAATCTCTGCTAATCCCATTTTTTCCTTTTGGTCCTTGTTTTGATTATTTTTTGGAAATTGAACGTTTATAACAGAAAGTCCCAAAGAATCTGAAAAAAATCCTTTTCTTAAAAAGAAATTTCTCAGAAAAATAAAAACAACAGAAATAACTAAAACAAATATAACGAAAATTAAAAAACCGCCACTAAATATAAAATTAGTTAAAAAATCAATAATTCCAAAATTATAATCCTGAAACGATGAAAAAATATCGTTCATAAAATTTCTCTTCTTTTTAAAAGCTCATTATAATAATCCGGATTTTGAGATAGAGTGTTCCATAAATCTTCCACAGCATTTGGATCTTCTAAAACCATATCAACACCTCTCGCAATGCCATCTTCAAAAACAACATATATCGGAGAGTCGGACTCCAAAACAACATCTCCCCTACCAACTTCCTTCTTTGGTTTATCGATAGCCCCATTCACGCTATCTTTACCAGCCACAAAATCCCGAACAATTGTCTCTTTTCTAAGGTGTTGCTCACTAAACCCACCCAAAGCACTCTCGCGCCTAGGAGCTTCTTTTTTTTCCTCCTTAATAACCTCAATCGTCCCGCCACTTTTATTATTAAAAACATCTTGACCTTCCATAATTAAATATTATATCAGAATTTATAATTAATAACTTAAATTACTCCCAACTATAGATAGTTAAATAGAGAAATTCGTAGTAATATTTAATAAAACATAAGTAAAAAAATAAAATGATTTTACAACCACATAAGCACGCATTTAGATCAATATTGCTTACAATCTTTATGGCGAGCTTCGCGCTCTTTTTATTCGTAAATTTTAGAAACACTCCAGAAAATACAGCTTTAGGAGTAAGCTGTCCGGCTGGCATTGCCGGTCAAATGGATTTATGTCCATCAACCAGAATTCCCCATCAGGGTGATACCGTTCAATTCACTGTTAACACCAGACAAGCCCAGTCCGGAATATCTGTAACTATTTATATTGGAGGTAGACCAGGAAGCGATGGCTACATCACCAATCCTCAAATTTTCACAACGGGCTCAACAAATTCTAGTGGAAATTTTGACTTCTCTTATACTGTTCCATCTGGCGACGCCTGGAACACTTTTCACTATTTTAGAGCAGAAGCCACTGTCGGAGGATCTCTCTTAAAAAGTAATCAAGTAGCCCTAACCGTAATTCCAAAAACAACCGATGCTGACTGGATCTTAACTCCAACGACTTATTGCCAAGTACAAACTGGTGGCAACTGTACTCCAATTAATAATTCATACCCACTCGACAAAGTTTACCCCCTAGCAGCAACAGGAGACGTAATTTTGCTTGAAGACGGTCAATATAATCATGCAGAATTTAAAAGAAGTTGTCATAGTCAAACGGGACCAATGATCTGGGTTATGGCTAGAAACATAAACGGCCCAGTTTTTAATCCAAATCCTGTCGGAAGCAGCGATACAATATCTTTTAATCAAAAAAGCTGCTGGACTACATTAGTTGGTTTAAAAATTATGGGCGATGATAGAGCTGGAGTTCATTTTGTTACTTCAACCAATAATGGACCGTACTTAAATGATCAATTTTTAGAAGTCACCATAGATGGTGGATGGGATTATTACAATAATTCTGGAACTACGGCAAAGTGGGGATTTCAATCATACGGACTGCAAGGCTTTAGATATGTCGGAGGGGAAGTAAAAAACGTAGGAGATATGTCTGTTGGAGAACATGCTTTTTATATGCATAATCCAGACACAGACGCTACGGGTAATGCAATTGAACTTAGAGATGTTAATTCATCTAACGTTGGAAGAACATACGTACAAATAGTAAACAGGCCAGATGACTGCAGTTATGCCAACCCTTGCCCACCAGGAAGTGGAATAGTCACCATAGAACATGCCGTCATTAAAAATACTGGACTTGAAGGTAATTGCACGGGAGGATCATCTTTAACTTTTGGTGGAAGAAACGACTACAACATTATAGTAAGTAATACATATGTAGAATCTGGTTTAGATACAGGGCTTTCATGTAAGGGAACTGGAGAATTTGTCACTTGGGACGGAAACAATGTTCCAGCAGAAAATAACGGCCCAACAACTGTTAGAAATTCATACTTCATAATGGCTCCTAATCAAGGTAATAAGCCATTATCAGAAATCGGAACAGTTGATTCAATAACTATAGAAAAAAGCACATTCATTAGCGGAAAAACTTATTCGATGAACGCCAAAAAAAGTGCCGTTACTAAATGCTTTGATAGAGATTCAAATATAACTGGAAATCCAGAAAAGAGAGTTACGGTTGACGGCGTAGATTATGCAAATTACCAAGCCATGTTAGACGCCTTAGGAGATTGCGGAAGCTCTGGAGGAAATCCAACAGTAACCCTTTCAGCCACCGATGCTAATGCCTCAGAAACAGCAGGAGATCCGGGAACATATACAATCTCAAGAACTGGAAGTACTGCAAATTCTTTATCTGTGAAGTTTTCAGTTTCCGGAACCGCCACCAACGGAACAGATTACAATCAAATCAATTCGCCAGTAACAATCCCAGCGGGGGCATCTAGTGTAACAGTGCAACTATCCCCCATAGATGACACCTCTGCTGAATCATCAGAGACAGCAATATTAACCCTAAACTCTGATCCATTGTATATAATCGGCTCTCCAAGCTCCGGAACGGTAACTATTGCCGACAATGATAGCGGAGGAGGGCTTCCAACTGTAACGGTTTCAACAACAGACGCTAATGCTTCTGAAACAGCCGGTGATACTGGAACTATAAAAATAATAAGAACTGGTTCAACAGCCAGTTCGCTAACTGTCTATTTTTCTATCTCAGGAACAGCCACTAATGGTTCTGATTATTCCTCCATAAGTTCGCCGATAACAATTCCATCTGGAACCTCAACGGTAGCAATTCAAATCTCTCCAATAGACGACACCTCTATCGAATCATCAGAAACAGCCATAATCACCATAACCTCAAACGCCAGCTACACAATCGGCTCTCCAAGCTCCGGAACGGTAACTATTACTGACAACGATAGTAGCAGCACGCCAACAGTAAGTCTCACAACCACAGACAGTAGCGCATCCGAAGCTGGACTAGATCCGGGAAGCTTCACCCTCTCAAGAACAGGAGCAACAACCAATCCATTAACTGTTTCTGTCAGTATTTCCGGAACCGCTACTAACGGAACGGATTATAATCAAATAATTTCCCCCATTACAATTCCGGCAGGTTTATCTTCAACCAATATAAACATTACACCGGTAGACGACATATCAGTTGAAAACACAGAGACGGCTGTTATAACTATTAATTCAGATCCATCTTATATAATTGGCTCTCCAAACACCGGAACTGTTAACATCTTAGACAATGACGGAGTTCCACCTCCCCCGCTACCAACAATAAGTGTCATAGCCAATGACCCGACATCGTCTGAACCTGGATCAGATACTGGAAGCTTTACGGTCTCAAGAACAGGATCAACAACAAATTCCTTGACTATAATATTCACAATGTCGGGCACAGCCACTAACGGCTCAGACTATCAGCAAATAAATTCACCAGTAACAATTCCAGTAGGATTTTCATCTGTCTTCGTTAACCTAACACCTCTCAATGATTCCAGTATAGAAAATACAGAATCTGCAACCCTAACCATATCTCCAGACTCATCATACTCCATCGGTTCACCAAATAGCGCCTCCGTAGATATTCTCGATGATGATAGTGCTCCTCCACCAACCCCAATAGTCAGCATCGCAGCTAACGACCCAACAGCCTCTGAATTAGGACTAGATAATGGAATAATAACCATCTCCAGAAATGGCTCAACAATATCCCCTCTCACAGTATCTTTCATAATCTCAGGAGACGCTATAAATGGCACAGACTATAATCAAATATTTTCATCAGCCACAATAGGAAGCGGTCTCTCTTCTGTTTCTATAAATCTAACACCGATCAACGATACAATTATAGAAAATACAGAGACCATAACATTAACAATAGCCTCCGATCCAAACTACGTAATAGACACTCAAAACACCGCCACGGTCAACATTCTAGATGACGACAACACCCAGCCAAATCCCCCACCACCACCAACAAATCCGACAAACACCCAGCAGGCACCTTCCAACTTCTCTGGATTAGCTCTTTCACCAAGTAAAATATATCTTAGCTGGAATTTGGTTTCTGGAGCTTCTGGAATAGAATTGTCTGAAAGTTCAGATAATATTACCTTTGGTAAAATATATAATTTACCAGGAAATTATTACTACTATAAATTAGACGTAGTACCCGGAAGTACTCATTACTACAGAGTTAGAAGCTATGATAGTTCAGGAAGCTACTCGAGCTATTCAAACTCAACCCAGGTTTCAACCTCAAATTCAACGTCGCAGTTTACTAAGCTTCTTTATCAAGGAGTTAGCGACAAAGAAGTTTCCATACTTCAAGAGTGTCTAAAAACAGATTCTACTATTTATCCAACCGGTAAAATAACTGGCTACTTTGGACCATTAACCGAAACTGCTGTTAGAAACTTCCAAAATAAATATGGAATAAATTCGATAGGTATAGTTGGACCACTCACAAGAGCTAAACTCAACACCGTATGCTCCCCATCATCTACAAGCTATCAATCACCAGCCGCCACAGCTCTAAAAATATCTGTAAATTTCAATCTAAGTTTTGACACGATTCTTGGTCTTGGAAGTTCAGGTGATCAAGTCTCTCTTCTTCAGGCTGTTTTAGCCAAAAATCCTAGTCTTTATCCTTCAGGAATCATTTCTGGCTACTTTGGACCATTAACCGAAACTGCTGTTAAAAACTTCCAAAATAAATACGGAATAGAGCCGCTGGGAACGGTTGGCACAAAAACAATAATAAAACTAAACGAAATAAAGTCAGCAGGAATTAATCCATAATTAAAACAAATGTCATATAATCCAAAAAAATACGAATCACTTTTAGGACTTCAGGGATTCAGCGATGCCCTATTGAAAAATCACTTCACTCTTTATGAAGGTTACGTAAAAAACGTTAATTTAATAATGAAAGAGTTAGAAGCCATGGTTAAAGAAAATAAAACGGGAACTCCAGCGCATTCTGAAATACAGCGCCGTTTTGGTTGGGAATGGAACGGTATGCGACTTCACGAACTCTATTTTGAAAACATGACCAAATCCCCATCCCCTCTTGGCGCTGGGCAATTAAAAAATTTGATAGAAAAAATTTATGGCAAATTAGAAAATTGGGAGAAAGATTTCAGAGCCTTAGCCTCAATGAGAGGAATTGGTTGGGTTATTCTTTATCATGACCCATCTGATAATCAACTTTTTAATGTTTGGGTTAATGAACATGACATGGGTCACCTTGCAGGACTAAAACCATTATTAGTTTTGGATGTTTTTGAACATGCCTACACTCTAGACTATGGCATCAAGAAAGCTGATTATCTTGAAACTTTTATGAAATCCATTGATTGGAATGCTGTAGAAAAAAGAATTTAAATAAAAATCCCCTGGCGAAAACCAAGGGGTTTTTTATTTTTCAAGAACAACCTGACCAGAAAAACTATCCCTAAGTCTAGATTCTTTTATTTGCTTTCTAAATACAAGCCAGGAAATAAGATATGCTATAGCTCCAAAAGCAAATCCAGCAATAATATCTGATAAGAAATGAACGCCAACAAAAATTCTCGCCAAGCCAATCAAAATTGCCGAAAATATATATATCCACCCTCTTTTCTTAGAAAAATGAAATACGGAGAGTGCTAAGGCAAAATAAAAAGTTGCATGTCCTGATGGAAAACTAGAAAGATCTGATAATTTTATTAAAGGATCAAAACCAAAAACCAACGGAGGTCTTAGTCTAAAATAAAAAAGGTTAAATAATTCAGTAATAAATCCCCTAGCTATAACACAAGAAAAAGCAGCCACAGCAAACTCAAAAAAATTAAGTTTCCAATTTCTTTTCGAAAAGAATATAAATGTAAAAAAATAGACTAACAAAAAATATGGTAGATATTGAGCAATAAAAACTCCTAAAAAATCTAACACCACACTCTTCCCAGCGAAATCATGAATAAACTCAAATATCTTATAATCGTAAGTTAAGAACATATAAAAAGTATATCCAAAACAACCTCTTTAATCAAAAAAATAGAGGATTTAATCCTCTATTTTTAATCTTTATCTTCTAACAAATGGAATTAATCCCAAAAACCTAGATCTCTTTATGGCCGTTGCTAAAGCTCTTTGATGCTTTGCGCAGGTTCCAGTAAATTTAGGTTTTACTATTTTGGCTTGAGAAGAAATAAATCTCCTCAACAATTCAGCATCCTTATAGTCAATTTCTCTCAAATTCTGGGAACAAAAATAGCACTGTGTCATATTTTTAAAATGGCAAATCTTCTGCCTTAATTTCTTCTTCGACCTCTATTGTTGGAATTTCTTCCTTTGCAGAATCAGCTCCTCTGCTGAACTCAAAGTTTTCCGATTTTCCAGAAGCTCCTCCCTGATTACCCATAGATCTTGGTCCTAACTGAATAGCTTCAGCTATTATTTCTGTTGTTTTTCTTTTCTGACCCTGCTTATCCTCCCACGCACGAGTCTGCAGTCTTCCCTCTATTAAAGCCAAACTACCTTTAGCTAAAAATTTAGAAGCCACCTCTGCTTGCCTACCCCAAACTATCACATTATGAAATTCAACTTGTTCTTGTTTGGCTCCAGCTTTATCCTTCCAAACCCTATTTGTTGCCAATGAAAAACTGGCCACCTGTGCACCCGACGTTGTAGATCTAAGCTGTGGATCTGAAGTTAACCTTCCCAAAACAAAAACCTTATTAAGATTCATCTGATGATTAATTTAAAATTTCCTTTATTTTTTCTTCAATAACCTCATTGGAAGAAGTATTGGCACCCTCCTTATCTTTACTCAAAAACCTCTCTTGCCTTGTCTTAATTTCAATTGGAGGAGTAACCACTAATGATCTTAATATGTTCGTATTGAACTTAAGAGCTTCATTTATCTTAATAATCATCTCTGGTTTTCCAACAAAATAAACAAATCCAAAACTAGCAGAATTCTTTTTATTAATTGGATAAGCAAGTCTGATAACATTCACCGGACTTTCAAAATAGACACTAGCTCCAAAAGACGAAAGTATCTGCTTAACATCACTTAATCCGTTTTCGTTAACAGAAATGAAACTAAGCTCATATTTCTTATGCCCTTCTTCAACCTCTGGAACGTTTAATTTGTTTAATACTGTTTCACTCATTTGTTTAAAAACTAATTTAAAATCGCAATTTTGTCAATAATAACTAGGAAATTGACTCTTCCTTTTGCCCGACCATTCCATCCAATTCTAAGGCCTCCAAGCCATCAGAATCTCTTTCTCTGTAGCCAGTTCCTGCAGGAATAAGTCTTCCTATAATGACGTTTTCCTTCAATCCACGCAAAGTATCGTGTCTTCCCTCTAGGGCAGCGCCAGTTAAAGCCTTAACCGTCTCCTGGAAAGAAGCTGCTGAAAGGAAACTTTGAGCAGAAGAAGCAACCTTAGTTACACCCATCAAAAGCTGCTTAGCTTTAGCTGGAACCTTGCCGTCTCTTCTTAATTTTCTATTATTTTCTAAGAAGATTGCCTTCTCCACCATCTCACCGGAAACAAATGCGCTATCTCCCGGATCAGAAACCCTAACCCTAGAAAACATCTGCCTAGCTATAACTTCAAGGTGCTTATTGCTAATTTGAGCTCCTTCGTTCATGTAAATCTTTTGGACTTCTGAGATAATATATTTTTCCGCCTCTCTTACTCCCTTAATCTTAAATATTTCCCTTAGATCTAATGAACCTTCAGAAATATAATCCCCCTTTCTTACAGCATCACCAACCTTAAATAAGGTCTGAGAAATTCTAGGTATTGGATATTCGACAACCTTCTCATCGTTCTTATCTCCAGTCTTTATTTTAATTATTTTCAAAGAGCCCCTCTCTTCAATATCAATAACATTACCATCCTCTTCAGCTATGAAGCCCTTTCCTTTTGGAGTTCTAGCTTCAAATATTTCTTCTACTCTAGGAAGACCGTGAGTAATATCTGCTCCGGCAACTCCTCCGATATGGAAAGTTCTCATTGTAAGCTGTGTTCCTGGTTCTCCAATTGATTGAGCAGCAACTATTCCAACCGCCTCTCCAAGTTTAATTGGCTTATTAGTTCCCAAATCAAATCCATAACACTTCTGGCAAACTCCATACAAAGTCTTACAAGTTAATGGAGATCTTATAAATACAGAATCTAAACCAGAAGCATCTATTTCTTCTGCGGTTTTTTCAGTAATATATTCTCCTCCCTCAACTAAAACTTTATTTCCAGATTTAATATCTTCAAGAGCAACCCTAGAAACCAACCTTGATATAAAAGATTGCCCGAATTTAAGACCTTCTGATCTAACCACTTCAATTCCGTCCTTAACTCCACAGTCCTCATCTCTAACTATAATATCCTGAGCTACATCAACCAATCTTCTCGTTAGATATCCTGCCTGAGCCGTTTTTAAAGCAGTATCAGCCAATCCTTTTCTGGCTCCGTGAGTCGCAATAAAATATTCCAAAACATTGAATCCTTCCTTATATGAAGATCTAATAGGAAGCTCTATGGTTTCATTCTTTGGGTTGGCAACCAAACCTTTCATACCCATCATCTGAGATGGCTGAGCCCAAGAACCTCTAGCTCCAGAATCAATAATCATAAAGACCGATCCGTTCTGATCTAATGATTTAGGTATTAATTTCTTTAAAGCGTCTGTGGTCTTTTTCCAAATTTCTATAGTCCTCTCTTTTCTTTCACTATCAGTTAAAACTCCTTCCAAATAATAACCCCTAACGACAGCCTCCTCTTTTTCTGCTTGTTTCAAAATTTCTGGCTTTTCTTTTGGAACTATAAGCTCGTTCATTCCCCAAGTTATTCCAGAGATTGTCGCATATTTAAATCCAACATCTTTTATATCATCCAAATGTTTGGCGGCAATAAGAGGTTCATAACTATTAACTAATTCTGAGCAAATTTTTTCTAACTCTTTCTTGTTAACTAGATAATTTATATATCTGAATCCTTCTGGTAAGGCAGAATTGAATATCAATCTTCCTAAAGTTGTTTCTAGCTTGCTTCCTTTCAAATAAACTTTAATTTTTGCGTTTATATCTAAGAAACCAGCATCATAAGCAAGCATAGCTTCCTTATCGGAACTAAATATTTTCCCCTCTCCCACAACCCCAGCCTTCTCCTTTGTTAAGTAATAAGAACCCAAAACAACGTCTTTAGTAGGAGTCGCAATAGATTGTCCCGTGGCTGGTTTTAATAAATTTAAAGAGGATAACATGAGCTCTCTAGCTTCTTTTTGAGCTTTAGAACTTAATGGAACGTGAACAGCCATCTGATCTCCATCGAAGTCTGCGTTAAAAGCAGTACAGACTAATGGAGGAATCTGAATAGCCAAACCCTCAACCAAGATTGGTTTAAATGCCTGGACTCCAAGTCTATGTAAAGTTGGAGCTCTGTTTAAAAGAACCTTTTTATCTTGAATAACTTCTTCTAAGATAGCCCAAATTTCAGGAGTTGCCTGCTCTATTAATCTATTAGAATTCCTAATATTGTGAGCTAATCCTCTTTCGATAACTTTTTGAATTACAAATGGCTTGAAAAGTTCCAATGCCATCTTCTTAGGCAAACCACACTCTCCAAGTCTCAAATTTGGACCGACTACAATAACGGAACGACCAGAATAGTCCACTCTTTTTCCTAGTAAGTTTTGCCTAAATCTTCCCTGCTTTCCCTTCAACATGTCTGCCAATGACCTAAGAGGTCTGCGAAGTGTAGACATCTGCTGGCTTCCCATTTTTTGAGAATTATCAATCAAAGAGTCCACTGCCTCCTGCAACATTCTTTTTTCATTAACCACGATAACATCAGGAGCTTTAAGCTCTATCAACTTCTTTAAACGATTATTTCTATTAATAACTCTTCTATATAAATCATTTAAGTCAGATGTAGCATATCGTCCTCCATCCAACGCAACCATTGGTCTTAAATCTGGTGGCAAAACAGGAAGAACATTCATAATCATCCACTCAGGTCTTATATTGTTATTATAAAAAGATCTAGCAATTTTTAATCTCTTTAATAATTTAGCCTCTTTCAAAGGATCTTCAGTATCCTTAATTTCTTCCTCAATTTCCGCTATCAACTTCTTTAGGTCTGTTTTAACTAATATGTTTCTTACAGCCTCTGCTCCAGAAGAAGCCTCAAAAACTTCTCCAAATCTTTTAGCTAAAGAGAAATATTCCAATTCAGTTAATGTTTGTCCGATCTTTAAAGACTCTAAAGTCTTCTTAATCTTACTCATCGCACTCCTTAATTCATCTTCTTTCTCTTTATCGTCTAGAGACTTCTTTCTTGTTTTAAATTCCTTTTCTAATTCTCCCAAAACCCTCTTTCTAGCTTCCTCATTAACAGCAACAACTATATAAATCGCATAGTAAATAACTTTTTCCAATTTAGCTGGAGGAATATTTAACAAGGTTCCTATTTTTGAAGGAACATTTTTAAAATACCAAATATGTGCAATAGGAGCAGCAAGAGCAATGTGCCCCATTCTTTCGCGCCTAACGATAGATCTAGTTACCTCAACTCCGCATTTATCACAAACCAAGCCCTTATATCTGGCTCTTCTATACTTTCCACAATAACATTCCCAATCCTTAGCTGGTCCGAAAATTCTTTCAGAGAAAAGACCGTCTTTTTCGGGACGTTGAGTTCTATAATTAATAGTTTCTGGTTTAATTACTTCCCCGTGAGACCACTTAAGTATTTCCTCAGGAGACGCCAACTTAATTTTTATTGCCTTTAAATTCATGTTTTTATATTTTATTTCTAGTCTTTTAATGGCATTTCAGAATTCTCGTCGACGCTTTTTATCAATTCAATGTCGAATGCTAAAGATTTTAACTCATTTACTAACACATTGAACGATGCTGGGATATTAGGAGTTTTTATTTCTTGTCCCCTTATTATAGATTCGTAAGCAGATGATCTTCCTAAAATATCGTCAGATTTTGTTGTGAGCATTTCTTGCAGAATATTTGCCGCTCCATACCCTTCCAATGCCCAGACTTCCATTTCTCCAAATCTCTGACCTCCGAACTGGGCTTTTCCTCCCAATGGTTGTTGAGTTATTAAGGAGTATGGTCCGATTGACCTCATGTGGATCTTATCTTCAACTAAGTGGTTAAGTTTCAACATATAAATAACTCCAACAGTAACCGGTTGAGCAAATGGCATTCCAGTTCTTCCATCGAAAAGCACCGATTTTCCAGTATCAGAAAAACCAGCCTTTCTAAGTTCGGTTTTAATTTCTTCTTCCGTAGCTCCAGAAAGCGCTGGGGTTTCAGCTCTATATCCAAGTTTTTTAGCTGCCATTCCCAAATGAATCTCGAACATTTGTCCCAGGTTCATACGAGAAACTATTCCTAATGGATTAAGGACTATGTCAACAGGAGTTCCATCTTCCAAATAAGGCATATCTTCAACTGGTCTTACCTGTGAAATAACACCCTTATTTCCATGTCTTCCAGACAACTTGTCTCCAGCTTGAACTTTTCTTAATTGAGCGATTTCAACTTGAATCCTCTTAATAATTCCGGGCTCCAACTTATCACTAAACTCCCTAGACTTAACTTTGATATTAACAATTCTTCCTGTTTTTCCGTGAGGCAAAACTAAAGAAGTATCCTTAACATCTCTAGCTTTTTCTCCGAAAATAGCTCTCAAAAGTCTTTCTTCGGAAGTTAATTCACTCTCTCCTTTTGGAGAAATTTTTCCAACTAAAATATCCCCAGCCTTAACCTCGGCTCCAATTCTTATAATTCCATCCTCGTCTAGATTCTTAAGTTTTTCCTCTGATACGTTTGGAATATCTGGAGTTGTCATTTCGGGTCCAAGCTTAGTGTCACGAACATCACATTCATATTCTTCTATGTGAATTGACGTAAATAAATCGCTCTCTACAACCCTCTCAGAAAGAACAATGGCATCTTCATGGTTTGCGCCCTCCCAAGACAAGAATGCAACGGTTAAATTCTGCCCCAAAGCCAAAGTGCCGTTTTCTATAGAAGGACCATCTGCCAAAACATCTCCCTTCTTAATCTTGTCACCCTTAGAGACAACTGGTTTCTGAGAAATACAGGTGAATTGGTTAGATCTCTTAAATTTAATCAAATCAAACTTCTTAATCTCAGATTTTGTTTTTAGCGTAATGTGAGCACTATCAACGCTTTCAACAACTCCATCTTCCGGAGCAATCAAAAGATAACCAGAATCTCTAGCAACTTTTTTCTCCATTCCAGTTCCTACATAAGGAGCTCTTGCTTTAACAGAAACAACAGCCTGCCTTTGCATGTTAGAACCCATTCCTGCCCTATTAGCATCAGTGTGCTCCAAAAATGGAACCAATGACGTTCCAATACTGAAAGCTTGTCTTGGAGCAACGTCTATTAGTGTAATTTCATCCTTAGAACAAATACCTGGTTTTCCAAAAATTCTAGCTCCCACTATTTCATCAATAATTTTTCCGGTCTTATAATCAATATTAATTCCAGCATGAGCTATTTTTTCCTTCTCCTCTTCTAATGCATCTAACCAAACTATTTCATCTGTCATTTTTGCATTCTTAACAACCACATAAGGAGTTTCCAAGAAGCCGAATTCATTAATTTTTATAAAACTCGCAAAATAGTTAATCAAACCTATGCTTGATCCTTCAGGGGTTTGAATTGGACAAATTCTTCCATAATGAGATTGGTGAACGTCTCTTACTTCAAATCCGGCCCTATCCTTATTCAATCCTCCTCCAGGTCCTAGAGCTGAAATTCTTCTCTTGTGCTCAACTTCAGATAATGGATTTACCTGATCCATAAACTGTGATAATTGAGATGAAGAGAAAAATTCTCTTATTACAGAAATTAGTGGCTTTGAATTAACTAATTGCAAAGGAGAGATGGTGTCATCGCTTATAGTGGACATCCTGTCTTGAATAATCCTTCTCATTCTAGCCAATCCTACTCTCATCTTTGATTGTATAAGCTCACCAACAGCTTTCACGCGCCTATTTCCAAGATGGTCTATATCATCTGGCTCTGAAGATTGATCGTTATTCAACTTAATTATCTCCCTTAAAATAGCTATTAAAATATTTGCATTCAAAAGTCTATCCGTCGCCTTCTCTTTAAGACCCAATCTGCTCATGGTCTTAAACCAACCGACATCAGAAAGATCATATCTATCGGTCCTGAAAAATATTGAGTCAATTAAACTCTTCATATTTTCAATAGTAGCCAAATCCCCCGGCCTAACCCTCTTATAAACCTCAATATAAGACTCATCCAACGTCTTAGTTTCGCTCTTTTTTAAGGTAGTTTCGATATATTTAATTGGACCATTATCAACATCCTTCAAAAGAGTTGAAAAATCATCTATTCCAAAAATGCGCAAAATATCAGTTGCAGCAACCTTTCTCTTTCTATCAATTTTAATTCCTATAAAACCATCTGAATCAGTTTCAAATTCAATCCAAACTCCACGGCCTGGAATTATTTTTGCTCCAAACAACTTCTTCCCTCTCCAAAGATTGGCGGTGAAATACACTCCAGGAGATCTAATAAGCTGAGAAATAACAACTCTTTCAACTCCATTAATAATAAAAGTTCCCCTGTCTGTCATAACAGGAAAATCTCCGAAATAAACCTCTTGAGTTTTTTCGTCGTTCAACTTTTTATTAATCAATTTAACCTTAACCCTTAAAGAAGCTTCGTAGGTTAAATCTTTTAGTCTTGATTGATTCTCGTCGTACTTAGGTTCATCAAAATAGTAATCAACGAAATGAACCTCATACTCTTTTCCGGTATAGTCCTTAATAGGAGAAACTTCCTTGAATAATTCTTTTAATCCATCTTTCTTAAACCACTCATAAGAATTAATTTGGATTTCTGCTAAGTGATCTTGAGTTGCAAAAGATCCTGGATGAGCAGAAAAAACCTTTACAGGAAGCTGATTCTTCATAAAATTTAAATTAATTTATTTTAATAAAAACGAATCAAAACTAACTTCTGACTATGTATATTTATTTATATTAATAACCAAGAAGACAAAAAATCCCCGCGTCTGCGACGATTTTCTTATTTTTTAAAATTTTTGCTTATTTAGACAAATCACAATATACTAACATGCCATTTTTTTAAATGCAAGTCCTCTTGACTAACAGGTCAAAATAAGCATATCAAGCACCTACAATCCTAAGTGGGTAGATCTGTTTGCGGTATGCTCATCAAAGTCTACTGAAAATATTGTCTTCTTTGATTTTGGGTTAGATAAGTAATAAAAATAAGGTGATTTTTTAGGATTCAATGCGGCTAAAATCGCATCCTTTCCAGGATTTGATATTGGTCCAGCCGGCAAACCAGAAACAAAATATGTATTATATTCAGATTTTAAAGAAAAGTCTGATTTCGATAAAGAACCACATTTATTTAAGTCACCACCAGCACCAAGTAGATCTAAACATTTTGCATATATAACACTAGCATCCACCTGTAGAGGCATTCCCAAAATATATCTTTTCCATAAAATACCAGAAACAATAAGTCTATCCGCCTGAAGTGGAACTTCTTTTTCTATAATCGAGGCCATCTTTAAAACATCATAAAAAGATGGAGTTATTCCGCTAAGATAACTTATTAATCTGCCATCCGCATCAAATAACGGTAATGCTTTCTCTTTAAAATTATTAAGGGCCAATTTAATAAAACTTTTTATATCTGATGTTTGAGCTATGTTGTAAGTATCTGGAAATATAAATCCTTCCAAATTAGAAACTCCCTTTAAAAAATCAAACTCCTGGGCAAAATCAGATGCCCTATAATTCAACAGCTCTCCCCCATCAATCATACCTAGTTCCGTTAACTGATTTTCTATAGAAAACAAATTTTTACCCTCTGTTATTAAAAATTTAAAGTCTTTTGGACCATCAACAAAATCAGAAACTATTTTAAAAACAGAATCATCATCTTTTATTTGATAAAATCCCGGCTTCATCTTGTGGGCTCTTCCAGTTAAAATCGTCCAAACTTCAAAAGTTATTCTTGATCTTATACCGCCCATAGATTCCAATCTTTTTGATATCTCCGAAACGCCATCACCCCTCTCTATTTTAAAAGCATCTATATTGTTTCCAGCTGGTCTAGCTAAATAAAAAAAATATGCTAAAAATAATAAAAATATTATGCTAATTATTCCCCCCAAAAACACTTTTTTACTATGATTCATGATTTAACTCTTTATATCTTAAAATTTTTATTTCAGAAAATAGATAACTAAAACACTGATACCCTATAGGCACCCTGTACGATCCCCATCAAAATCGCCTTGGTAATAAAAGAAGATCCACCATAACTCAAGAATGGAAAGGTTACTCCTACAACGGGCGTAAGTCCTAGATTTGAGCCAATATTTAAAAATAATTCGACAAGCAGCAAGCTAGCAGATCCTAATGCGAATAGTTTTAAAAAATTTCCCTGAGTCTTCAAACTTATAACCAAGATTCTATAGATAATAACCGCAAAAGCAGACAAAATCAAAATTCCACCAAACAGTCCCCACTCTTCAACGAAAGCAGAAAAAATAAAATCGGTCGACGGCTCCGTTAAAAAACCTAAATGAGTCTGGGTTCCTTGAGAAAAACCCTTTCCAAAAAACCCAGCCGACCCCACGGCAATTTTAGCCTGATTAGTGCTGTAATTAATTCCTAAAACATCATAACTTGGATTTAAAAATCCGATAATCCTCTCTTTTTGATAATCTTTAAAAAGGAAAAACCAGGAAAAAACACCAAGCAACAAAAACACAAATCCGCCCAACACAACTTTCTTAAATGGCAACCCACCCACCAATAAAAATGTTATCCAGACAGATATTAAAACCATAGCAGAACCCCAGTCCGGTTCTTTAAAAATTATAAAAGCAGGAACTGCTAAATAAAAAAAGCTCACTGCTATTACGGAAAAATTTGCTATTCCAACATGTCTTTTTCCAAAAAAATAAGAAAATATAATTATTAAAGCAATCTTGGTTAGCTCTGATGGCTGAAATCTAAAAAACCCTATATCGATCCAACCCCTAGATTCTCTAACTATTGGAGCAAAGAAAGTTAAACAAAGTAAAATTACACTGAAAAGATAAACTCCAAAAATAAACCACCTATAATTAGATATGGCCCGCCAATCAACTGAAGATAAAAAAAATATTATCAAAAAAGAAAACAATACCCATATCAATTGCTGATAAAATATAGCATTAGAAATACTCAACAACTGAACAAGGCTTGCGCCCGATAAAAATAAAATTGCCAAATTTAAAACCCAATCCTGTCTCTTAAAAAATGAAATCATAATTATCTCTTGGAAGAGACTGAAACCTTAACAGAATTTCTATCAATTGTCTCAAAATTAATAATTGGAATAATAATTAAAAAATCTTTTTCTCCAAATTCTGATATGTTCTCTATAAATGTTTGAGAAGCGCCAGACAAGATGCCTAAATTATTTTCAACGGTTGCCAATATCTCTGATTTAGAAACGCTTCCAGCTTCTCCATTGTTCACAATACCGCTTATCCTTATCTTTCTTGCCGCATCATCAAACTCATATTTAACCTCTCTTAAGCTAATTTTAGGGGAATAAAAACCGCTCTTATTTTTCCATTTAAAATCAGAAAAGCTAATCTCTGTTTTTATAATATTTTTAGTTTCAAATTTTATTCCAAAATTAACTATTTTTTTAACCTCTCCGGGATATATAAAAGATTCTCCCGAAATACTTCCCGCTAAAGAATTATTTGGGTTAAAAAAATCAACTTTATAAATAAAACTTTCCGCCCCCCATTCTAAATTAGGATTAATAACATCAAAAACCGCAGACTTATATCCATCTCCATAAACAATATCAACATTACTATATTTAAATTGCTTTAAAGCCTGTAGGGCGCAAGGAGCACAACTTCCGCCACAGTCGACCCCCTCTTCTCCTACATCCTTATAGTTATTAGTACAACTTGGCGCTGGAATCAAAAAAGACTTCCAAAACAAAAAACCTATTCCAATCCAAACAAAAAGAAAAAAAGCTCCATAAATTAACTGTTTAAAAAATCGTTTCATTTTGCATAAATTTTACCATTTCTTATATATAAATTACTAGAAGATTAAAAAAACACGACTTTCATCGTGTTTTTCAATTAATAACTTAATAAGTTGATCTTCAATACTTTCGCGCTTCTGAATTTTTAACTGCCGGCATAGCCTACTTTCCCGACCACCAAAGCAGCAAGTATCATCAGCTTTATACGGTTTCACTTCCGAGTTCGGAAAGGGATCGGGTGGGTCACGTATAAACAAAACACCAGCAGATAAAAATCCAGAAACGTTAATAAAGAATATATTTATAGAATCAATAACCGATACAAAATAGTCATTTGGACTTTAAATTTTGATATTTAAAGTTATCATAACGTGCTTTCCGTTACGAAAAATATTTTGTGGTTAGATCACGATTATTAGTACTCCTCGGCTAAACACATTACTGTGCGTACACCTAGAGCCTATCAACGTAGTAGTCTTCTACGAATCGCTGCTAGTCTTGCGACTAACTGGCTCATAATCTTGGGTTAGGCTTCGTGCTTAGATGCTTTCAGCGCTTATCCCTTCCGGACATAGCTACTCAGCAGTGCCGTTGGTACGACAGCTGATAGACCAGCGGTCCGTTCAATCCGGTCCTCTCGTACTAGGATCGACTACCCTCAAGAGCCTTACGCCTGCAACAGATAGAGACCAACCTGTCTCACGACGGTTTGAACCCAGCTCACGTTCCCTTTTAAATGGCGAACAGCCATACGCTTCCCACCTTCTTCAGCGGGGCGCTAGGGAGAGCCGACATCGAGGTGCCGAGCTTCGTCGTCGCTAGGAGCGCTCGGACGAAACCAGCCTGTTATCCCCGGAGTAACTTTTAGCCGTTGTCTTCGGCCTTTCTATTAAGAAGCCGTCGGGTCACTAAGTTCTGCTTTCGCACCTGCTCGACTTGTGAGTCTCGCAGTTAAGCTGGCTTTTGCCTTTACACGTCAAGCGCGATTTCCATCCGCGCCAAGCCAACCTTAATAAACTCCTCCGCTACATTTTAGGAGGATAACGCCCCATTAAAACTGCCCACCAGACACTGTCTCCTATAGTTTTTACCTACAAGGTTAGAATTTAAAATTTTAAAGATGGCTGTTTCATTGTCGAGTCCATGTAACCCAAAAGCTACACTTCAACCCCTCACCACTACACTACGCATTAAAATCTTAAAGCCAATATCAAGCTACAGTAAAGCTTCCGGGGTCTTTTCGTCTTGCTGCAGGTACCCCGCGTCTTCACGGGAATCGCATTTTCACCGAGCTTGCCGCTGAGACAGTTCTCCGATCGTTACACTATTCGTGCGCTTCAGAACTTACCTGAAAAGGAATTGCGCTACCTTTGGACGGTTATAGTTACCGCCGACATTGACGAGGGCTTCGGGCGGTAAGCCATTAACTTGCGTCAATGACCCCCACCGTTAACCTTCTCGCATCGGTCAAGTGTCACCCCCTATACATCCTCTTGCGAGTTAGCAGGGAGCTGTGTTTTTGGTAAACAGTCGCCAGAGAATACTTTAGCTGCGGCCCTTCTTGCGAAGGGCAGGCCTTATTGCGAACTTACGGCCGCTTTTTTGCCGAGTTCCTTAGCGGCAAGTCACTCGTTCCCCTGAGGCTTCTCGCCTCACCCACCTGTGTCGGTTTACGGTACGATGTCTAACGTACATAACTTAGAGGTTTTTCTCGGAAGGCTCTTCGATCTAATTAATAAGGTAAATTCCTTATCTTACGCTAGTCCGTGATCTCCTCCATTAAAGGAAGCTTGCGGGATTTGCCTCGCAAGCAGATCTTGAAACTCTCGACGCCAAACCATTAAGGCGCTAAATCTTTTTTCCTCCGTCACCCCATCGAATACGTCAGACGGGCCGGAATATTAACCGGCTTCCCTGGTCAGCTCCGGATCTATCCATCGCCTTAGGATCGCCTAACCCGTGGTTGATTGCCATTGCCACGGAAACCTTGGATTTTCGGGGACACAATTTCTCATTGTGTATGTGGTTACTCATACCAACATTCTCACCTCTGTACGCTCCAGAGGCCCTCGCGGATCCTCCTTCGTCGCCTACAAAGCGCTCTCCTACCACGCCAATGTCCTGCACTAGAAATTTAAACTGTAAAACTAAAAATAGCTTACACTTTAAAATTCCCAGTGCAAAACATCGACATCCGCAGCTTCGGTATCACGCTTAGCCCCGGTATATTTTCGGCGCCGCATATCACTTTGACGAATCAAATTCGAGCAGTGAGTTGTTACACACTCTTTAAAGGATGGCTACCTCTAAGCCAACCTCCTGCCTGTCAATGACACACGACTACCTTTAACACTTAGCGTGAATTTAGGGACCTTAGCTGGCGGTCTGGGCTGTTTCCCTTGCGAACATGGAGCTTTGCCCCCATATTCTAACTACGAAACCGATTTGCAGAAGTATTCGGAGTTTGACTCAGAAGCCGGTATTTCTACCTGTACTTCCGAACCAGTAGCTCTACCCCTTCTACATTAATGTTTCGCGCTAGCCCTAAAGCTATTTCGGAGAGAACCAGCTATTACCAGGCTCGATTAGCTTTTCACTTCTTACCCAAAATCATCCAAAGGTTTTGAACAACCCACTAGTTCGGACCTCCCCTTGATGTTACTCAAAGTTCATCCTGTTCTGGGTAAGCTCGCTCTGGCTTCGGGTCTTACGAAAACTGCTTGTATTGTCGCCCTATTAAGACTCGGTTTCCCTACGCCTTCTTTCGATTATTCGAAATTAGACTTGCAGCTTCCGTAAACTCGTTGGCTCATTCTTCAATAGGCACACGGTCACCCCGTTTATCCGAAGATAAACTTAGGGCCCCCGTTCCTTGTAGGCATATGGTTTCAGATACTATTTCATCCCCCTCCCGGGGTGCTTTTCACCTTTCCCTCGCGGTACTTGTTCACTATCGGTCGCCGCACGTATTTAGCCTTGCCGGATAGTCCCGGCGGATTCCTTCAAGGTTTTTTTGCCTCGAAGTACTCAAGAATAAAAACAAGATTTTGCGTTCCTTTCGTCTACAAGGCTATCACTTTCTCTGGCTGAGCTTTCCAGCTCATTCGACTAAGAAGCAAATTTGTAAATCTTTATCAAGTTCTAAGATCTGACCGCATCTCGAATTTTACTTCGAAAGCCAGATCTTAAAACTTAAAATGTCTCTATCTTACAACCCTCAAAATTCTCTTGCGAAAAAATTAAGTTTAGGCTCTTTCCTCTTCGCTCGCCGCTACTAAGGAAATAACATTCGTTTTCTTTTCCACCGCTTACTGAGATGTTTCACTTCAGCGGGTGTGCTCTTACATAAGGATTGCCCATGTAAGCAATTTAGGTCTACTAAATTAGGTTTTCCCATTCGGAGATCCCCGGATCAAAGATTACTAAACATCTCCCCGAGGCATATCGCAGCTACGCCGCGTCCTTCATCGCCGTGCAGTGCCAAGGCATCCACCATACGCCCTTATTAACCACATATATATTTCTCGTAACGGAAAATACATTATTTCCCGTTACTTAAAGTAATTTCACAAATGACTTGTTGTCTTTCATTCTACTTAAAAATGCTCTTTTGTACCTGTGTATTTCTACACAATATATTACTTTACTCTCTTGAAAATCAACTTATTAAATTATCAATGTCCACTCGTTTCAATCGTATTTTCTTGACTGTCCGATCCTAAGCTCATCACTTCTCAGATTCGGATAGTCAAAAATAAAAGCCGCTATTTAAGCGGCTTTTACAAGGGCGAACTAAAAGCAAATTAGGACCGCTTAAAAAGGCTGATATTTATATGTGAAATTAACATCTATAGTTAGTAAGGATAAGTATATCCATAGAAATCCTCTTGTCAAGCACTTACGTTGTCCACAATGTAAAAAGATACAACTTCTATAAAAAATCCCCCGATTAAGGGGAATTTTTTATTCATGAGTTACTAAACTTAAGAATGATTATCAAACTCATCCTTCATTCTAGAAATCCACTTATCGGCGTGATCCTTGCCACCTAATCCGAAGGCTAATCCTCCAGCTATAGCAAGCATAGCCACAAGTCCAGTTATTAATGTATTAATAATCTGAACAGCAACTCCCAACTGTGAAAGGGCTGCTAAAAATCCGAAGACTACAACTCCCCACCAAGCAACTTCGCCAAGAGTCTTTCCAGAATGCATTTTAACACCCATAACAGAAGCTCTCACGAAATGTTTAACAAACTTTGCTGCAACCATTGCCGCTAAAAGAATAAGTGAAGCAATGATAACGTTTGGAATATAGCTCAACACTCCCTGTATAAATCCAGACAAGGCAGTGAATCCCAATATATCAGAAGCTGCTAAGAAGAATACTAAAATGAAAAACCAATAAACTATTCTTCCTAAAAAGTTTCCAGAATTAAGCTTCATGTTTCCTCTCTGCATAAAGCTATCCATTCCGACTTGCTTCAATATATTATCTAGCTTCAAATAGAAAACTATTCTTTCTACTAATTTTTCTAATGCAGCTGCGACTATTATTCCAACAACTATTGTTATTAAAGCTCCGACTAGTGATGGTAAAAAACCAGCAACTCTCAACCATAGGTTATAAAACGAGCTGGTTAAAGCCTCTATCCAATTTTGAAAAACCATATATTTTTATAATTTAAACGCGACCAATTAATAATATTACTTATTTTATAAGTATAACCCTTTTAATTTAAATTAGTATGTTAATAAAACAAGCGGCCTTATGGCCGCTTGTTTTATTATTCTAAATAATATTATTTCAACTCTTTCTCTATATTGTTTAATTCATTTTCTAAACTAGAAGTATCTAACGCTCTAAGATCGCTTTCCGCGCTTGCAGTATTAGAAACTTGATCCTGATTATTAGATTGTTGCTGGTTCTTAGAACTTCCTACAAATAAATACACCAATCCCCCCAAAACAATCACTCCAAGTATTATCCATAATCCTCCAGATTTCTTTTGTGGTTCCATATTTTTTAATTAATTTTATTAATTATCTTTTAATTATTTGTTGTTTGTGTAGTGCTAGTTGCTTGACTCTCTCCCCTTAAAGATCTTATTTGAGGAATTAAATCCATAAGTTCCTTATGAGCAGCCCTGATTGCTTCAGCAACTTTTTTTCCAGAACTCTTAACTGTATTAAATTCAGATTTTGGATCCGTAGATGAAGTCATTTTAGTATAAGCAGATTGGAATTCGGTCAAAGCAGATTCTGCCTCAGAAATATCAACCTTAGCATCGGCAAGCATTGATGAAAGACTTACTACATCTTTTCCCGCCTGAGATAAAATATTAATTTCAGATTCTATTTTTGAAGAAACTTCGTTCAATTTTTCTATATGCTTTGTAAAATTAGCTAAAGCATTTTCTATAGATTTTGAAATATTTTCTGATTTTTCAGATGCCCTATCTCCAAATTTTGCCTTTAATCTATCCTTTAAATTATTTTTACTTTCTTCAAATTTATTTTTAAACTCTTCCCTTCTATCTTCCATCCTTTTCTTAAGCTCTTCCCTTTCTAAACCCATCTTCTCAATACGCTCATTTTCTCCAAGCCTCATCCTCTCTTCGATATTTTTCATCATCTCTAATCTATCAGCCCTAAGCTCACCAACATCTTCTCTTAGATCCACAACTGCTCCCCTTCTGTCTTGTGTATTGGTCGCATTTTTTATATTTCTAATATCGGTTCTAATTTCTTTTTTATCGTTTCTAATTTCTGGAACGCCCATCTTTTTAACAGCTCCTTGCGCAGCCTTAAAAGCCTCATACTCCTTCAATGTTTTAAAATCACCCTCCCTTACTACAGCGTTTGGCTGCAAAACCGATGAAGTTGGTTTGACTTCTTCAGCTAAAGAAATTGAAGGATAAATAACAACTAAAGCAAATAACAAAGTTCCTGTTTTTAAAATTTTATTCATTTAATTTTTAATAATTTAAAGCGACTCAATATTTAATCAAGTTCATCATATCAGAAAGAATCGACTATGAAAATAGATCGTTGCCCTAATTATTAAACCGTTTTCTAATAGTTGAATAAAAACATTCCAAATAATACAATTCTAAAGATATCTAATTATTGGGCCCGTAGTAAAACGGCATTACGCACCCTTCGCATGGGTGAGGTAGGAGTTCAATTCTCCTCGGGTCCACTATTTTACAAAAAAAGAATTGAACTATTTTCCCTGACTTAATCCCCTCATTAAATTGGCAATTTTTTCGATATAGCTATAAGTATCTTTTATACTAGAGGATGTTTTTATAAACAAAGGTTTTAAATTTTTTTCATATCTCACTTTAAGATCATCTTCAGACTGCGCATCCACTATGTATAAATAATTTTCTCTTAAACTATTTATTAAGGAATTTGAATTTCTGACCTGCTCCATAGCAAATCTCAATTTTAACACTATCTCTTTTTCAGTTGATGGATCTGGGTTGCTGATAAAAAAGTTTTTAGATCCTCTTACTATATTTAAATTAAAATCTATTATTCTAGACAAAAGATTGGAGAATTTTCCAGAAATATTTTGAATCCCATTATCAATATCAACCGCTCTTCTATCCCCCACTAAAATTATCAATTTAGAAATTCTTTCCTGTTTTAATTCATTAAAAATAGAAAAAGAATTCAAAACCCTATCTTTTTCAGCCATTAATTTAAAATTCAAATCATCAAAAGGATTAGTCAAAGAACCGTTTTGATCGGTCGGCAATTGATCATTTGAAGGAACGCCCTCACCCCCAGAACCTCCAGGGGTCAATCCTGGATCTGAGCCCGGAAGATTTCCGGATCCTGAATCTGACCCAGAACCACCATTGTCACCAGAACCATCCCCAGAGCCACTTTTAGAATCATCTTTAGAATCTTTTTCTTCAGAACCATTATTTGATCCGCCACCACTAAAAATATCTTTAGTGTCATTAATATCTTTTTTAGTATCATCAATAGGCTCCTTAACGGCATCCTTAAAATCATTCACATCATCTTTAAAGTCCTTTTCCAAATCCTCTTTTAATTCTCCAAAATCTCCCTTAGAGGTGTCCTTGGTAATTTCAATACCATCCTGAACCGTGTCTACGGCATGATCAACTCCCTCTTTAACTGTATCTATGGGTTTATCAACAACGATATCTTTTATCTTATCTTTTATCTTTTTGGCTGCTTTTTTTATTTTATTTCTCAATCTACTACCCCAACCAGCAGTAAAAAAACTATTTATATCAACATCGCCACTCAAAACTATTGTTGGCTGATATTTATTATTTGATTCATTAATAATTTCTGCCCTAGAAATACTAACCGTGTTTAAGATCAGAACCAAAGAAACCAAAAAAACACCAACTTTCTTTAAAAACATATTAACTAAATTATAGTATAATTACCCATAATTAAAAACCTTCAAAAATATGAAATTTAAATACATAGCATTAATAATATTAGCAACTATCACTCTAATAATATGGAATCCATTTTCTGCAACCAATAAGAATAAAGACACGGTTATTAATAATCAAATAAACCCAGAAGAAAAATTGATTAATAATGAAAAAATTTCAAAAATAAATATTAATATAGACGACAATGGATTTTCACCTTCATCTTTAAAAATTAATAAGGGTGATATTGTAGCTTTCACTAATATTGGTAAAAACGCTCACTGGCCAGCATCAAATAATCATCCGTCTCATGAAATTTATCCAGAATTTGACCCAAAAAAACCCATCTCTCCAGGCTCATCTTGGGAATTCCAATTTAACAAATCCGGATCCTGGAAAATGCATGATCATCTATCTCCTAGATTTAGCGGAGTCATTATAGTTAATTAACTTTAAAAACATCCGGCTTAAAAGCCGGATGTTTTTAAAGTTATTGTTTAATTGCTTCTAAAAATAGAAACATTGGTATCTCTTTTCTTATTCTATTCTCCTCTTCAGCCCTCTTACCTGGCTCACTTACTCTGTTAGAATTCCACTCCTCAAGACGAGAAATTAAAAAACCCGCCTTTTTCAATGCTTTAACATAAGACTGAATTGGTCTATGAAAAGAAAATGTCACAATACTTTTATCATCGCCTGGATGCATTTCTATTTTTTGAGTAAATTCTCCTAAATATTCATCCACTCTTCTGTATTGCCTGTTTTGCTCCTCATCCCACCCCCAACTAGATTGTTTTGGAATTCTAAAGGCCGGATGATTTAAAACTATATAAATAAATCCTCCCCTTTTTAAAACTCTTCCCGCTTCAATTATTGCCTCTCCAAATTCTTTAATATTTTGCAAAGATAAAATAAAAACAGCCTTATTAAAAGTTGCGTCTTTAAATTGCCTTAAATCATCGGCTTTTCCTTTAATGAAGGATGGGTTAGTAATACTAACTCGTTTTTGTTCTGCAATTTTTATCAATTCTGAAGATGGCTCTACTCCAAAAACTTTAGCCCCAGTCTTTGCAAATTCTTTTGAAAAAAATCCAGAACCAGAACCAATATCAAGTAAAACATCACCATTTTTCAATTCAAGCAATCTGACTAGATTTGGTAATATCAAAGTCTTCTGATAACTATTATCAGAATCAACCGCATCATCGTACCACTTAGCAACATGACCCCAATCAGTATTTTTACTCATATTCTTTTAATTATTTTTTCTCAGCAATCACAACCAATGTTTCAATATATTTTGAAGTAAAGAGGGATAAAAAATAATATATTAAATTTAATATCTTTTTTTTCCAACTCTCCTTATGCGATAACTCTAAAGTATAAATATAAGAAATTTCTTTAACTACAAAATTATTTTTTTCCAACAAGCGACGCAATGTTTTTGAATTAAAATATGCCGTATGGTCAGAATTAACTGTGGGCTCAAACTTAGACATTTTCTCTGCAATATTAAAAAGATTAAAAGCATTCGGTGTCGTTATTATAAGCTTTCCGTTGGTCTTTAAATGTCTAAATGCGCATCCCAAAAATAATCCAGGATTTGAAAGGTGCTCAATTAAATCGCCCGCAAAAATGACGTTAAAATCAGTATCTATAGAAAAAGATTCTGCGCTAGATTTTTTATAAAAAGCCGCCGATTGTTTTAATCGTGACAAATCATAATCAAGATCTATTCCCCAAACCTCTGACGCTCTAGATAATAAAATATTATGTACCCAATTTTCATGATCAGGATTTAATCCATGACCCCAAAAACCGACATCCAAAACAACGTCGCTTGATTCAATTTGATTCTCTATTAATTCTTTCTTATTCCTATAAACCATTTTGTTGAATATTTTTAGCGAGACTATCTAACAATATTTTTAAGCTATGATTATTTCTAACTATTTCTATAAAATCATTCTTGATACGTTTACGCTCTTCTGGTGATGTTTTAAATAAAAATTCAAGCTTATCCGCAAGGACCCTTGCATCTCCAGCAGGAAAAACAAACCTATCATCAACTATTTTTGCAAAATCACTACTAGAAGCAACAACCAATAGCCCGCAAGCCATAGCTTCAAAAATAGTCTTATCAAACATACCATCCCTACTCAAATTAACAAAAAATTCATTGTTCTGATAAAAATTGACGGTCTCTCTCTTAGCTACTCCTGGAACAAAAACAACTCTATCATTAATGTTATATTTTACTACTAATTCTTTTAAATAATCAGGATATTTAGAAGATTGATCGGATGGATCACCAACAATTGTTGCAGAAAATAATGCACCCCTCTCCTTCAAGATACTTAAAGCCTCCAATAATATATGAATATTTTTCGACTCATCCAGTCTCCCCAAAGATAAAACACAATTTTCCAAAAAAGTTATTTTATTATTTGGAACAAAAAAATCATCATCAACGCCAACTGGCATCTGTAAAGATTTTTTATAACGGGCAGTGTAAGAGAATTTTGATGTATAAAATACCTTATTACAAAACCAAGCAGCAAGAGAAGTCTTCCAAGAACCGGAGTAATGATTTCTCCACATAAAAATTTTTTTTCTAAACAAAATCCAGAATATTCCTCCAAGTAAAACATATTCCTCATTCATGTGCACAAACACGGCATCGTATTCTTTTCTTAAATTAAATATTAATCTATAAAAGTTTTTTAAATTTTTTAGCTTAGAAACTCCTGCCTCCTTGCCCAAAGAAAAAACATCTATATTTTCCGGCAAATTAAATTGTCCCCTATATAGACAAATTACTTTAATGCTTTCAAATCTTTTTGATAATTTTTCAACCCAACCCTCCACAAATCCAAGAACAGAATCCTTATCATCTATTTTTTGAGTTATAAATAATAATCTATTAACCCTCATCTTGTGATCCCTGAATATAATTTTTTTATAAAACCAAAAATTCCAAAGACCCACCAAAAATGCAGTAGTTGCCTGAGTCAGCACTAAACCATAAGATTTTCTATGAAAAAAACTTTTTAATATACCAAAATCAAGAAAACGACCAAGTAGTGACGGTAGATTGAAAAATTCAACGAACAGATAAAACACAGCGGCATTTAAAAAAAGATTCAAAATAACAACTCCTAAATACATAAGAACCTCACCCTTCATATAAACAGTTTCCTTATGTTTAAATGTCCAAAATTTTTGTAAACTAAAACTCACAAAAAAAGACAAAATCAAGGCAATTGAGCTAGCCACAATATACCAAACCCTAAATTCCTCTAAAATAAATTTAAATATCAAAAGCTCAACCGAATAAGCCAAAAATCCAGATATGGCAAATTTAAATATTTTAGTATCTTTAAAAATATTTTTTGTCATTTTATTTAAAAGCTTTTTGCGCGCTAATCCAAGAATCGCGATACTTTTTCAAATATTCGGCTTCCGATATTTTATAAAAACTATTAAAATTTTTTATCCTCTTGTGTTCTCTCATTTTAGAAATTAATATCTTTGAGGCTAGTCTTGGATCTCTAGGTATTATATCTGCTCCTACTTCACCAGCCACACCACAATCAACAGAAGCAACGGGACAACCCAAAGACATTGCCTCCACCATAGTCCTTCCAAACCCCTCATATAAAGAAGTTAAAAGCAGCATATCTGCACCAAGATAGTATGGAGATAAATCATTAACCCACTCCTCTATCACAACATTTGAAGAAATCCCTGCTTGTGCAGCCTTCTTTAAAATGAATTCTTTTTCACTCCCGCTTCCAACGATTAACAAAAGTATTCTCGTGCTACCAGATACGCCTCCCCTCTTTAGAATTTCATCCATTATTTCTATAGCTAAACCAAAATCTTTTTCCTTTTCTAATCTCGAAGCCATAAGAATTATATAATCATAATTTTTATATTTTTGCCTTAAATCAAAAAGATTTTCTTGCCCTCTTTCTCTTTTCCAATCAGTAAGTATTGGAAGCACTGTGATAAAATTTTCCGATATGCCAATCTTCATTAAAGAAAATTTAATCCTATTAGATACCACTCTTATCTCTGAAGCTTTTTTGGTTATTAATTTTCCCAAAACAACTCTGACATCGTTTAAAAATGATAGTTTTCTAAATAATGGATTTAAAAAATCAGTATGAATTTGAATATGTAATGGTAGTTTGAATTTTTTAGCCAAAATTCTCGCAATTAAACCGCATTCAAAAGGATCCTGGGAAGATACTATGTCTATTTTATTTTCTTTGATTATTCTTTTTCCTAAAAAATAAAATTTAAAAAGAAATCCCAACTTGTAAGAGTTTTTAGTCGGATATAAATATAAGCTGCCGTCACGCATAAAATCTAAACCATCTTTTTTATTACTTTTTATAACCACGTGAAGACCATCGCAAAGATCAGAATATTTCTTCAATCTTAAAAAAGTTTCTGAAGTTTTCGAGAAGGCATTTTTATCCGTTCCTAAAACTAATACTTTCATTCTTATAAATTAAATAGTCTCAAAATTTTATCAGAGTAATCATTCCAAGATACTTGATATTTTATACTTTCCAGGCTTTTTTGATAAGCCTTATAATTCCTTTCATTAGCTAGATATTCGAAAATATTTAAAAGCTCTAATTTATTAAAAGGATCAAACGTTTTAGCTTTTCCCTCTAAAAAATATTGAAAACCAGTTTCTTCGGTGCAAATAAACGGAGTTCCAACAGAAAAAGAGTCTAAAACAGAATTTGGTGTCATATCAGATAATGACGGTAAAACATAAAGATAAGATTTATAAAGCTCTCTTAAAAAATCTGCCCTTAAAAGAGCTGGTCCAATAACTATTCCAGCATTAATTCCGCCCAATCCCCTAACCCTATCTTCCAAATCTTTCCTATAAGGACCATCTCCTAAAATTTTTAATTTAAATTCTTTATGATCTTTTCTAAATTCTAAAAATACATCTATTAAAAAATCTAGATTTTTTAATCTCATTATTCTTCCAGCATATATAATCGTTTTTTCTCTATCTTTATAATTCAATTCACTTTCTAATTCATTTTTACTTTCGTAAGGATTTTCTATAATTGAAATGCTTTTTTCATTTATGGAATAATTTTTAACAAAAACACTCTTTTGAAGCTCTCCGGAAAAAACAATCTTATATGCCCTGACCAATGAAAAGTTTATTAGATATTTAATAATTTTCTCCTTTAGAGATAAATTAGATTCATAATATTTCTTAAACATTCCAAAATAGGCGCCAGACTCAACAGCTTTCTCCCATAAAAAATCACCACCATTTCTAATAATTAATCTCTTTCTTAAAAATAAATTAGCCAAAACAGATGGAAATGCTGCTGAAAAATTATCTAAAACTAAAATAGCATCACATTTTTTACCAAGCCTAAGACAAGCAAAAAGATAATTTAGATGCCTAAATTTAGATTTTCTAGAAATCCTAAAAACCTCAAACCCTTGCTCTAAAGAAGATTCAGAATTATCGGCGAAAGTTAAAACGGAAACTTTAACACCCCTCTCTAAAGACCAAATCTTGGCCAATCTTCTTGCGTATTCACCAGATCCGCCCAATTCTGGTGGATAAATTCCGGTGGCTATCAAAATTGATTTCATATTATTGCCTTAAAGTCGAAATAAAATCTTTCATTTCTTCTCTTAATATATTCCAATCATACTTACCCCATACAAATTTAAAAGCCTTCTTAGACAAATCATCTCTAAGCTCTTTATTGTTTAAAATTAAAATTATTTTATTAGCCAAATCATTTTCGTCTTCTATTTTCATCTCTAATCCATTTTCACCATCCCTTAAAAAATCCGCTATTCCTCCAACTCTTGGAGCTATTATTGGCAAACCAAGAGCCATAGCCTCCAAAAAAGAACTTCCCAACCCCTCAGATCTAGATGGCCTAATGAAAACATATGCCTCTCTTAAAAAATCTGGAATTTTATCATATTCAACCTGCCCCTTAAATGAAACCAAATTAGAAATTCCCAAATCAAAAGCTAATTTTTTTAAATTATCTTCTTCTGGACCACTACCCGCAATTTCTAAAACCGAATTAAATTTCTCCTTAGAATTTTTTGCTAAATCTCTAGCCTTGGCAAAAGCTTTTATTAAAATATCTATGCCATTTTTATTAACCAATCTAGAAGTTGTTACTATTCTTTTAGCACCAACAAAATTAATGGGCAAATCAAAATCTTTTTTAAAAACCTCGAAATCAACTCCATTAGGAATTATTTTAATTTCTGATTTAGCCCCATGTTTTTTAGCAAATTCTCCCAAATAAGAACTTATAACTTGAATTTTATCCGCCTTTTTGAAAATCATTTTCCATAAAGGATAAAATATACCCACCCTTCTTAATATGTGACTTTCGGAATCTCCCTCCTGTAAAGTTAAAATAAAAGGAATCTTTGGATGTCTCAATTTAAACAATAGCGCCGCAAATCCTCCATAAGAAGCCATCATTCCCCAAATAGCGTCGAATGGCTTTTTTTTATGCTCAATCTCGGCTCTTCTCCAGGCCCTAAAAACATAAAGTATTTTTTCGAAACGCCTACCATAATAATCTCCAGATCCTCCCCTACCAACGCGAATTATGCTCGCACCAGAGTTTTCATCTATTCCCTCCCATTCAGCATTAAATTTATTGGTAAAAATTTTAAATCCAAAAGGCATTCTCTTTATAAATTCTCTAAGAGCAATTTCAGCTCCACCCTCAAAAGGAAAATATGCCAAAGAAAAGACTGCAATATTAGAATTGTCCGCAAAAATCTTTCTTGTTACTGAAGAAGAAAACTCGGTTATTTTTTCCTCTTCCAAACCGACTAACCAATCCTGATTTTTCAAAAACCAATCTATAAATATTTTAACTCCATCCTCAATTTTAACTTTTGGCTTAAATCCAAAATCCTTATTTGCCCTCGAAGTATCGGCGATGGTAGCCGGAACATCTCCAGACTGAATCGGCATCAATTTCACCTTAGCTTTAATTCCTAGATTTTTTTCAATTAAATGAACAAATTTTTTAAGAGACGTTGAGTCTGGCCCTCCAAGATTATAAATCTTACATCCCCTTATATCTTTTTTAATTATTCCCATTATTCCATCAACAATGTCGCTTACGTAAGTGAAATTTCTCGTCATCTCTCCATTATTAAAAAGCATTATCTCTTTTCCCTGAATAATGTTTTTAGCAAACTTAAACAAAGCTAAGTCTGGCCTTCCATATTCTCCATAAACCGTAAAAAATCTTAAGCCGACAGTATCCATTCCCGACAAGTTATGATAAGAATATGCCAAGAGTTCATTAGCTCTTTTAGAAACTGCATACATAGACATCGGACTGCTAACGTCCTGACTCTCAGAAAAAGGCATTTCTTTATTGGCTCCGTAAACGGAACTAGAAGAAGCGTATAAAACTTTTTTAATACCCAAAGCCCTAGCTCCCTCGAAGATATTTAATGTGCCAATATAATTAGACTCTGCATAAGCCCAAGGATTTATTAATGAATATCTAACACCCGCCTGAGCAGCTAAATGAATTATTAAATCTGGTTTTTCTTTAGAGAAAATATCCTTAAGTTTTTCATAATCAACAATGTTTGTTTTATAAAATTTAAACTTTGGAAATTTACCTAAAATATTATTTCTGGCATATTTCATCCTCACATCGTAATAGTCTGTTATACAATCAATTCCAACCACACTCCACCCCTCAGACAACATCCTCTTAGCAAGATGAAAACCTATAAATCCAGAAGTTCCGGTAATGAGCGCTTTTTTCATAAAATCTATATAATATAGCTATCTTTCTTTAATTAAAACCTTTCCTTGAAATCTACAGTTTTATAACAATAATCTTATATGAAAAGTCATAAAACTAAAATCCTCTATATAATAACCAAATCTGACGTAGGCGGAGCTCAAAAATACGTGACCGACCTCTCAAATAATATTAATCCTGATATTTTTGAATCAAAAATAATTTATGGCGGACAGGATATAAAATCTCTATCCAACAAAACAAATCCTGGCTTATTTTTTTGGAATGATTGGAAGGCTATTTTTGAAATAGTAAAAATCTTAAGAAAAGAGTCTCCAGACATTATTCATCTTAATAGCTCTAAAGCAGGAGTTTTAGGATCTCTCGCTGGACTGATTTATAAAAAAACCACTAATCAAAAATTAAAAATTATTTTTACTGCTCATGGTTGGATATTTAATCCTCAAAATAAGATTTCAAAATTAGAACATTTTTCCTACATAGCCCTCCATAAAATCTCTAGTCTTTTTCAAGACATAGTTATTAATGTCTCAAATTACGATAAAGAAATCGCTCTAAAATTTAACATAGCCAATCCTAAAAAATTAAAAGTAGTTTGGAATGGAATATACGAAAATATTAATTTTTTAAAGAGAGATGAGGCTAGAACGTTATTGCTTAAAAAAATACAAAACCAATCCCCAATCAAAATCACTCCAACAGAATTTCAAAACTCCAACATGGTAGGATCAATCGGCAGACTAGTTAAAGAAAAAGATTATGAAACCCTAATCAAAGCTGCAAAACTAACAAATGAATCTATTTTTATAATTATTGGCGACGGATACGAAAAAGAAAAATTAGAAAATTTAATCAGATATTTTTCCTTAGAAAACAAATTTTTTCTTATCAAAAATGAAGGTAATGATGCTAGGTTTTTAAAAGCCTTTGATGCCTTTATTTTATCTTCTGTAAAAGAAGGTCTCCCCTACACATTAATAGAGGCGATGTCTTCTATGGTTCCAGTTATAGGAACTAAAACTGGCGGCATAACAGAAATAATTAAATCTCAAAATTCAGAAAATGGAATCCTGGTAAATGTTAAAAATCCTCAAGAAATTACCCAGGCCATCGAAAATCTGAGAACCAATCAAAATTTAAGAGAAAAGTTAACTAAGAATGCTTATAGCTTTTTTAAGAATCATTTAACTCTTAAGAACATGGTTCAGAGTACAGAAAAAATCTATCTAGAATAATAATATAGCATTAATAATAGACAAAAAACAAAAAGCCCCGCTTTCGCGGGGACTTTTTGTTTTGAACATAACCTCTCTAACAAGCGACTATTCGAATGAAACAGTGCTTGTGATTGGGATAATTCTGTCTTCGAGATATAAGGTCTCAGAAGCTGAATTTCCTTGAGATGACCATGTCAAAGCGGAGCTGCTTCCTAACTGCCATGACAAGCTGTCAGAAGTATTGGCAACGTTAGCAAATGCAGTCGAATCAACTCTCAACTTGAACACTTTGGATGTTCCTTGTGTTACAAGATAAGGAGTTGGAAGAGTCATTCCTAATCCAGTTGTTGTCGCATTTGTTGCGCTGGTGGTAGAAGTGATTGTGCTTCCTGTATCGCTGTCTACAAGTGATAATGTTATGCCAGTTGCTCCAGATCCTAGGGCTGCACCAGAGAACTTGATTTGGAGAGTCTTTAACTCAACACCGTAATTTGCATCAGCGGTTATGGTTATAGTTCCAATATCATCGTTCGCCTGTCTGGTTCTATTAGAAGTTGCTCCTAATGTTCCCAAGGCAGGGGTAAGCTTTGTTCTCAAAGCAGTTTGAATGTTTGAGGTCAAAGTCTGTGTGCTGCTAGAAGTTGTAGCAGTAACTTGCGTGTTCGAATCAACTCCGAAAGCTTTAATATCACCTCCTAATGTTGGAGTTGTACTCGCAGAATTAATGGTGAATTGATAAAGCTTATTATGAGATGAGGTTGAATTCGTGAACGAAGCAACGTCTCCCTTCAAGGTATATGTCTTGGTTGTATTCTTTGGAACAATCATAGAGCTTCCGAATGAAAAGTCAGAAGTATAATATGATGTCGAAGAAGCGACCAAAGAAGTTCCCGTTGGGCCAACTTGTGTAGCTCCGTCAAAGAATCTTAGATTGCTGAAAGTAGCAGGAGCTCCAGCAGATGTAGAAGCTGTAATTCTCAAGGTATCAAGTCTGATATCTTCATTATTATCAGCTGTAAATCTGAATTGAGCCAATGTTACACCATTTGATCCTAATACTATCTGTTGAGCAGATGGAGTAGAAGTATCAACTGTAGCAGTCAAAGTTCCAGCAGAAGCAACAACTATGTTTTGTCCATAGATTGGGTTAGATGAAGAAACAGCTGCACTGGTTGTTGCCAATGTCTGACTGCTTCTTGTAACAGCCCCAACTCCAGTTGCTCCAGTGATTGATGTTGGAGCGCTGTATGTTGCAGCAGATGAACCGCTCAAAACATCTCCATAAACATCAAGGGTAATAGATGATCCGGCTGGGATCAAAGTTACGCCATTTGGTGATGTAAATGTGTATGCAGTAGAAGCGGCCAACGTTGGAACGTTATAGTTCCATTCTGTTGAACCATTCTTAACTCTCAAGTTTTGGACCTTCAATCCCGATGTAACATCCGAGGATGTTTTAACCGTGACATTGCTGACTTCAATTCCTTCAGCCGAAGAAGCTGAGAATGAGTATGAACCCAATTTTCTCATTTGTCCTCCAGCTACATAGGTCTGAGCTCCAAATCCAGTGTTTTGTGAGGCCAAGAATGGAGAAGCAATGATTGTCAAAGCTGATCCATCCAATGTTCCTCCTGGAGCAGAAGCAGTCTGGAACGAAACTTGTCCTTCTATGTTAGATCCAGTAAATCCGGATGTTCCTGAAGGAGCAACTAATGATCCCTTAATAGAGCTAGAGGTTGCAGTTGTAGGAATTTCTACCTTCAAGCTCAACACTCTTGTAGTATTAGCTGGAATTATATAGTTGACGTTTGAAGAACTAGAACCAAATGAACAAATATAGGTTGCGCTCGTAGCTGCTGTTGCATATTCAGCAGTTCCATAAGTGCAAGATGATAATGTTCCAATTTCAGTTCCAACCTGTATTCCGTCATCTCCAACTAAACTTACGGCTCCAATTAAGCTGTCAATGTTTCCAGAGGAAACGCTAACTCCAGCAGTTGTGCTTGCTGTGAAGGTTAGTTTAAATGGTAACCATTTAATTCTAACGGCTTCTCCAGAAGCTCTAAGGTCAAATTTAGCCAAGGTAACATTTGTTGATCCCTTAGCAATATTGCCTGTTGGGGTATTAACGTTTGTAGAAGCGGTTACTGTTCCAGCTCTTACTGTAACTTCCGTTGCAGAAGATGATGGTGTTCCACCGCTAATATTGGTGTTGTACTGTGTATCAGTTACAACCCAATCATATGGTCTCTGTAATTCAATCTTAACTGTTCTATTTGGAGTTCCAAGTACATCAAAGAATAAATCCATGACGTGTGTTCCAGTTGTTAAGACTGGAGCGTTGGAAGCCATATCGAAAGTGATTTTTCCAGTAGCATCGGTGGATGCAGCTGTTCCAACAACTTTTCCATCAATCATTAACTGGAAGTTTCTTGTATCGCTTCCTTTATTATTAGATCCAGTATCTCTCAAGGTTACATTACTGACCTTAATCGGGCTGTTTGAAACAGAGATTGTCCAAGCAGCTCCCCTGAATCCCATTGTTCCGGCATCAACAGTAGAAGCAACTCCTGTGTATGCAAAAGTTGCAACTGATGCTAATGATGGATTGGAAACGCTGGTAGTTACGAAGTTACCTCCATTGATTGGGAAGCTTCCTCCGACAGATCCAGTTGAAAGAGTGATATCAGATGCATTGGCCAAAGTGAACGACAACGTATTACCGTTAGAAGCTCCTGTGGACATATCCATTCTGAGCCAAACATCAACAGTCTGACCTGCTGGGACTTCAAACAAATTTCCAGAGAAATTTACCATTCCTCCAGACAAGCTGTTGTACTGAGCAGCAATTGAACTGCCTACAGACAAATAAGCATTGGTAATGTTTGAATCTGAAACTACACCAGTCTTTAAGAATTTAGCTCCTGTGACCCAAACGTTTTGGTTTGTGCCGTTAGAAACTTTAAAGTTTAAAACTGGAATTTGAGCTGCGCCAGAAATAACTGATCCTCCAACATTAGATCCAGGGACGATAGTTACTTGTCCAGTAACAACTGGGGTAACTGTTGTTCCTCCGTTTCCTGTTGATGGAGTATATACAGCCATTGAAGCATAAGCAGCTCTTGATTTAGATCCGAAATATCCTACAGCTGGGCTGATTCCGGAAGCAGATTGCCAAGCGGCAACTGCAGCTTTAGTCAAAGAACCGAAATATCCCGTTGCGGAATAATTCAAGTGTCCTTTTGCTCTCAAGACATTCTGTAAGCAAGTAACATCATCTCCCTTAGCACCAACGGTGAGGTCGCGGGTGAAAGTGCAAGAAGCTGCTGTTGAAACAGAGGATCCTGATTGTAAAGCTACAAGCTGGGCTTGTAATTGGGCGATTTGCTGCAACAAAGCACTGATATCAGTTGTTTGAGCAGAAACCGATCCAACCAATACTGATCCAGAAAGCCACAAAACTGTCGCTAACACTAACATTCTAGAAAATATTTTACTCATGTATGTGACTTAAAAAAAATTATTGATTTTATTTTATAATTACTAACTTTTAGGATGACTCTTGTGATGCTCGACCAAAAAGTCTTCCATTTTCAGGAAAAGCCGGTAACGTCAGAGACCGACCAAGGGCTCTTAACGCCAAGCTTCTTTTAACAAAAAAATCTCGCTCTTTGTGTGAAGCGAGACTGCGAGAAAAAAACAACAAGCCCCTTAGGGTATGAATATACCGCAAAAAGCCTGTAAAATAACGTTCCTCGCCTAGCCTCACACTAAGCAAAACATATTATATCAGGTACCCCGATATATTTCAAATGTACAATCAATCCCTTAATCTGTGGACAATCTGTGCATAATGCTTATTTATTCAATAAACAAACGATATTAACAGTTGCCTTAAATATACAACGACTATACGGTTCAAGTATTACGAACCCACAAAAACGAGCCACTTATAACAAATCAATATATTCCCCTATATATTTCTAACCCTATAAAAACTAGCCGGACCAGAACCAACTCTTTCAAGGCGACCCTCGGCACATGCCCTAGTTAAATCATATCTCAAAGTTCTTTCGCTAATATTTGGAAAGAGAGTGATTAAATCCTTTAATTGAGCCGGCTTATCCATTTGCCTTATTTTATCTATTATAGAGGTTTGCCTTATTGCCGTATTGTCATTTGCCGCATTAAAACCATTATTAGAATCTAATTGTTCATTAGCGGATAAATTTAAGGATTCGGCAATAACATCGCTCTTTGCCTTATTATTAGTTTTATTATCCTTCTTAAAGTTTGCCGTATTTTTATGAATTTGATCATTGAGACCAAGATAATTACCATCAGAACTTAAACCGGTAACCATTCCCCTAGAAACATCATCCAATAAAGAAGATAATTCCTTTTTAACTATTAACGCGTTTAATGGCTCTATTTCATAGATTATTTTACCGAAATCAACCAATCCAATAGCTAAATTAATAGACTCTATAACCTCTTCTCTCTTATTTAAGATAACCCTTTCTAGCAAATCTAAAGACAATCTCTCTAATCTAGCCCTAAAATCATGCCTCCTTGAAGATACGGCAATTTGTATAAGTGCCAAGCTTATTTTTTTAACCCTCTCTTGTAGCTCCATTTGCCTTATATTCTATAAAAAATAAGGCAATTAAATCAAGTCTCGTAATAATATTTTTAAAGTAAAAGCAATGCCAACACAAAAGCTGCTAAAGCGAAAAAAGATATAGTCACACCCCTAACATCAACTCTTTCCCTAAAAACCAAAAAGAAGCTAGAAATAATAGTTACTAAGCTCAAAAAATAAGCCACAGATTCTCCGCTAGAAAAAATTAACCTAGAAATGAAAAACGACTCTGAAACTATAAGAGCTAAAACAGAAGACTTCAAAAAGCTATTTTTCAAAGGGGCCAATCCCCCATCTTCACCGTAACTAACACTCATAGACCCAACAAACAAAAACATTACAAATAAAAATAATAAAGGTAATAAAAAAATCATCTCTATGCCTCTAAATGAATTAAATTCAAAAAAAGCATAGAAAAATATGAAATTAGCCAAAACATAGTTCCACTCCCTTTTTCTCACAAAATAATTATTTCTTAAACCTAAAGATATAAAGAAAACCACAGAGGCAGAAAATGAGGATATTAAAAAGTCTAAGCCACTAAAATTAAAAGCTGAAAAAAAACTCAATATTAAAGAATATAGAAAAGGAAAAAAGAATTGAAAAAATCTCTTAGATTCAAAGCCATACAAAGCAAAACCCATTAAAACAATCAAAAATTGAAGGAAAAAAGACCCTCCGCTTAAATGAAGTAAAAATATGGATAGAAAAAATATCAGAGACCTAACGACTAATTGAAATAGCCGAGCCTGAGTAAGAGATTTTAAGTTTGTCACCGTTTTTTATTTCACCCTTTAACATTTTGTCCGACAATTGGTTTAATATTGTTTTTTCAACAAATCTTTTAATAGGCCTTGCTCCATAGTCTGGATCAAAACCATTATCAACTAGATATTTTTTTGTATTGGCATCAAAAGCAACCTTTATATTCTTAGCCTCTAGCTTTTTTCTGACTATCTCCAACTGCAAATCAACGATCTTTTCTATAACAGACCTACTTAAAGGATTAAATATAATTATTTCATCTAATCTATTTAAAAATTCTGGCCTGAAATTATCTTTTAATTCAGCAGATACCTTATTTTTAAAGTCGGATTCCTTTTCAGATCTATCTTTTTCAGCATTATTACCACTCCCCTCAAATCCAATCTTAGATATTTCTCTAAAGTAAAAACTACCGACATTAGATGTCATTATTATTATAGTGTTTTTAAAATTTACAGTTTTTCCCTTTGAATCAGTCAACCTTCCGTTATCTAAAACTTGTAGCAATAAATTCAAAACCTCTGGATGAGCTTTTTCAATTTCATCGAACAATATCAAATTATATGGCCTATGCCTTATAGCTTCGGTAAGTTGTCCACCATCTTCATGTCCGACATAGCCAGGAGGAGATCCAACCAAGCGAGAAACCGAATGCTTCTCCATATATTCCGACATATCAACCCTAATCATGGCCCTTTCATCATTAAACATAAATTCAGCCAAAGCCCTGGCTAATTCAGTTTTTCCAACTCCAGTCGGACCAAGAAAGATAAAAGATCCCATCGGCCTATTTTCATCAGACAATCCAGCCCTAGAACGCCTAAGAGCGCTAGATATTGATTTTATAGCATCATCCTGGCCAATAACTCTAGAACCTAAAACTTCTTCTATCTTTGATAATTTCTGAGATTCTGTTTCAAGCATCCTAGAAACCGGTATTCCAGTCCAACGACTTACAACTCCAGCAACATCCTCCTCATCAACCATCTCTTTTATAAAACTCTTGTCCTCGTTCTTTTTCTTAGATGTTTTTTTGCTAAAATTTTTCTTTTCGTAAGCCTGATACTCTTTTTCCGCCTGAGGTAAATTTCCATAGAGTATTTCAGCTACTTTTTCCAAATTTCCAGATCTTTCCGCAACTTCAGCCTCTCTTTTAAGATTTTCTATTCTCCTTCTTAAGTTATGTAAATTTTCAAAAATCATTTTCTCTGCATGCCAAGAAGCCGATAGCTCGTCATTTCTATCTTTTAATCCAGATATTAATTTTTCTATTTCTTTAACTCTTTCCTTGCCGGAAGATTCTTTAGATAGTGCCGATTTTTCTATCTCCAGCCTAGTGACTTCTTTTCTTACCTTCTCTATCTCTGAAGGCAAACTTTCAGACTCTAATTTTCTTGCAGCCGCTGCTTCATCTATTAAATCCACTGCTTTATCTGGTAAAAATCTATCCGTTATATATCTAGAAGATAAATTTACAGCGGAAATCAAGGCTTCATCGCTAATTCTAAGCCCATGGTGTATTTCATATTTTTCTTTCAATCCCCTCAAAATCGAAACCGCGTCTTCATAACTTGGCTCGTCAACTACTATTGGCTGAAATCTTCTCTCTAGTGCTGGATCTTTTTCTATATGTCTTTGATATTCTCTAGTGGTTGTTGCTCCAATTGCATGAAGCTCTCCCCTAGCAAGTGGCGGTTTTAATAAATTTGAAGCATCAAGCGCTCCCTCGGCTGCTCCAGCCCCCACAATCATATGAATCTCATCTATAAATAAAATAAGTCTTCCTTGAGAATTTTGTATCTCTTTTATAAAAGCCTTTAATCTATCCTCAAATTCTCCTCTAAATTTAGTTCCGGCTATCAAGCTTCCTAAATCAAGCATAATAATCTCTTTATTTTTAAGAGTTTCTGGAACATTTCCTTCGATGATTCTTTGCGCCAATCCTTCAACTATAGCTGTTTTACCAACCCCAGGCTCTCCTATTAAGACTGGATTATTTTTTGTTCTTCTTGAAAGAACCTGTATCAATCTTCTCAATTCCTCCTCCCTGCCTATTACCGGATCAAGCTTACCCTGCTTAGCTCTTTCGGTTAAATTTATGGCATATTTTTCCAAAACTTGAAATTTTGCCTCCGGAGTTTCGTCCGTTATCCTCATGGAACCTCTAAGTTGAGCCAAAATTCTTAGTACCTGCTCTCTTTTTAAAGAAAATTCCTCTAAAACAGTTTTTGCCTGAGATGGAGTTTCTAATATTGCCAATAATAAATGTTCGCAAGAAATAAACTCATCCTTTTGAGAAGCTGCAACCTTAGCCGCCTTATCTAAAACCTGCATCAACTCTTGAGAAAGATAAAGCTGCCCGATAGATGATGCGGCAAATATTTTTGGAAGCTTTAAAAGCTCATCTTCAATCACCTTATATAAGGAATCGATATTAACTCCAGCTTTAACTAAAACAGGTTTAACTAAAGATTGTTCATCCGAAATCAAGCTTAATAGAAGATGTAGCGCCTTAAACTCTCCATGATTTCTTTGTGCGGCTAAATCCTGTGCATTTTGAAGAGCTTCTTGCGCTTTTATTGTAAATTTATTGAAATTTCTCATTTTTATATATGAGCTAATTATCGGCGATTAGCACTCCAAAGTCAAGATTGCTAATAATCAATATTCACATACCTAAAATAAAAAAATCCCCGCACACAATGCGAGGATTTTTTAATTTTCAAGTTATAACTTTAAATTTAAAACGGGCAGATACGAGGCGTTTCGAGGAAGTTGCATCAGAGCCATGCGGATACTACGACGAGAAACAACAAAGTAGCTGACGTTTTAAATTTAAAGAATGAAGGGAATAATTAGAAGGGCTACTATATTGATAACCTTTATTAAAGGATTGATTGCAGGTCCAGCCGTATCCTTATAAGGATCTCCCACAGTATCTCCTGTTACAGCCGCTTTATGCCAATCAGTTCCCTTTCCGCCCTGGCTCTCAATATATTTTTTAGCATTGTCCCAAGCAGCTCCACCGGTTGTCATAGAAATCCCGAGGAATAATCCCGAAACCATGCTTCCGATCAAGAATCCCGCTAAAGCTTCTGCGCCAAGCAAAAATCCAACCAACAAAACAAATATTATTGGAACAATAGCAGGCATCATCATCTTTTTTAATGCAGCCTTAGTCACGATATCAACAGCAGCTCCATAATCTGGTTTTCCGGTCCCCTCCATTATTCCCTTTATTTCTCTAAATTGTCTCCTTACTTCTTCCACCACAGCCGAAGCAGCCAAACCAACCGCCTTCATGGCATATGAAGAAAATAAAAATGGAATAGTTCCCCCTAAAATGAGTCCGATTAAAACTTGTGGATTATCCAATCCTAAACCCAAATCAGGGATAGTCTTGTAAGCCTCAGCTGTATAAACAGAGAATAATGCTAAGGCACCCAATCCAGCAGAAGCTATTGCATAACCCTTTGTCACAGCTTTTGTAGTGTTTCCAACAGCATCTAATGCGTCTGTAATTTTTCTAACTTCAGCTGGAGCTCCGGCCATTTCAGCAATTCCCCCAGCATTGTCAGTAATTGGTCCAAAAGAGTCTATTGCAATAACCATTCCAGCCACAGACAACATCGAAACCGTAGCTATAGCAATTCCGATAAGACCATAAATCCAATAGCTGAAAAAGATTCCGGCTACAATCACTAAAATAGGTAAAAATACAGATTCCTGACTAACAGACAAACCCATAATCACGTTTGTTCCATGACCAGACTTTGAAGCTTCGGCAATAGATTTTACTGGTCTGAATTTTTTAGCTGTATAGTAATCTGTTATTAAAACCATAAGAACAGTTACGATGAGACCGACCACTGAACTCCAAAATATCATCATGCCTTCACCGCCATCAAAATCTTTAAAAGCTAAATAAAAGAAAATTAAAGCAAATATTATTGTCGCCGCAAAACCTTTATAAAGGGCGCCCATTATATTTTCAGATTTTCCAAGCTTAACAAAGAAAGATCCTAAAATTGATGAAACTATTGCTAATCCGCCAATTATAAGAGGAACAAAAACTGCTGTTCCAACTCCACCGGTAACTGCAGCTATTAAAAGCATGGCCGCAGAAAGAGTGACTGCATAAGTTTCGAACAAGTCAGCCGCCATTCCAGCACAATCTCCAACATTATCTCCAACGTTATCAGCAATAACGGCTGGATTCCTTGGATCATCTTCTGGAATATCCTTCTCAACCTTTCCAACCAAATCAGCTCCAACATCTGCCGCCTTGGTATAAATTCCCCCTCCTAATCTTGCGAATATCGAAATTAAACTAGCTCCAAATCCTAAACCTACCAACGCATTGATATCTTTTGTTATATAAACAAATCCCGCCACAGCTAGAAGTCCGAGTGCTACAACTAAAAATCCAGTCACAGATCCGGCCTTAAAAGCTAGAGAAAGAGCCGCCCCCATTCCCTTCTCAGCAGCCTTTGCGGTTTTTGAATTAGATTTTACAGCCACCTTCATTCCGAGATATCCAGCTAAAGCAGATGCTCCTCCTCCAATTAAAAATCCTATAGCCATAACAGAACCCAAATATGCATAAATCAAAACTCCCAAGACAATGGCTACGATTCCAATAGTTTTATATTGCCTCTTTAAATAAGCAGAAGATCCTTCCTGTATAGCCCTGGAAATTTCTTCCATCTTATCTGTTCCCTTTGGTTGCCTCTTTAACCAAAAGCTAATATATCCACTCCACAAAACAGCTATTATTATCGGTCCGAATATTAGATATTCCATATTTTATTTATTTAATAATGTTTTTAATTAGAATCATTTTCCTCCGATTTTTCCTTATTTTCAAGCTCAGCCTCATTTGAAGCAGCATCTGGTTCTCCATTAGCCTGAACCTCTTCTGGTTTAGCCTCGCTTCTCACGTCTATCTTCCAGCCAGTTAGCTTTGCCGCCAAACGGACATTTTGCCCTCCGCGACCGATAGCTAAACTAAGCTCATTATCAGCTATTACCACCTTCGCTTCCCTGTTGGGGAGTATCTCTATAGATTTTGGTTTAGCTGGTGACAAAGCATTCATTATTAATTTCGAAGGATCCTCCGACCATTCAATAATATCAATTTTTTCTTGTCCTAATTCCGAAGAGACAGCCATAACTCTTGCTCCACGCTGACCAACGCAAGCGCCAACCGGATCAAGGGCTTCCGATTTTGAGTAAACCGCCATTTTTGTTCTACTTCCCTCTTCTCTAGCAATCGCCCTAATCTCAACAGTTCCATCATTAATTTCTGGAACTTCTAAAGCAAATAATTTACTAACAAATTTAGGATGACTTCTAGATAGTATTATTCCAGGACCTCTTCCATCGGTATTAATGGTTAACACTAAAAATTTAAATCTATCTCCCACATTATATCTTTCAAATCTAATACCTTCTCCAGGAAACATAACCCCTATTGCCCTCCCTAAATCGACATAAACATTTCCTCTTTCAATTCTTTGGATTGTTCCAGAAACAATTTCCCCCTCTCTATTTTTAAATTCAGAAGTTATAGATTCTCTTTCCGCGTCTCTGATTTTCTGTAAAATAACTTGCTTTGCTGTTTGCGCAGCAATTCTTCCAAAGTCATCCATGGTTTCAAGAGGAAATTCCAATTCCTCACCCAATTCTACTGTTTTTTTAATCTTTTTAGCCTCATCTAAGAATATGTGCTTATCGGAATTATACTTAGGCAAAATTGTTCCATCTAATGGATCCGCATCAATCATTTCCTCTTCTCCTTCTTTCGGAATTCTAACAGTTGTTTCATCAACAACTATTTTAATTTGAGCAAATTTAAGATCGCCTGACTTTAAATCAAATTTTGCTTTAATAATTTCACCCTTCTTGTCGTATTCTTTTTTATAAGCAGCAGCAATAGACTGCTCTATAGCTTCTAATATTTTTTTAGCATCTATACCCTTCTCTTGAGCAAGTTGCTCAATCGCTCTCCTTAAATTTTTTAAATCTATCATCTTATTTTTTAAAACCAACTCTAATGATTTTAATTTTGTTTTTCTGAAGCCCCCGCAGTCTGTTTTGCTTGGATTCCGCTTTAGCGGAAAAAAACTGACGAGGACTGAGTAAATTTTTCCGCAGGAGAAAAATTTACAGGCTAAAGAAAAACAAAATTAAAATTTTAGCCACCTCGACGGGTGGCTAAACAGCTTCAAACTTACTTCAATAATACCAATCTTATTCCTCTTGGTCAATAGAGGCCATGGGATTGGAATTTGCTGCCTCTTTCGTGACTTTTTCAAGTTCAGCTAGCATCTTTTTATCTTCTGCAAGCTTATTTTTTGCAGCCTCCATTCCAACTCCAACCTTTTCTCCCTTAAAAGAATAAGTCATTCCACTCTTAGTCACTACACCATATTTTATAGCTGCATTTAGAACGTCTGATTCATAAGATATTCCCGAACCATAAGAAACATCAAATTCAGCAACTCTAAACGGTGGCGCAACCTTATTTTTTACAACCTTAGCCTTTACCCTATTTCCAATAATTTCATCACCCTTTTTTATTTGAGCAGTCTTTCTTATATCGATTCTAACTGAAGAGTAAAATCTTAATGCTCTTCCTCCGGGAGTTGTCTCTGGATTACCAAACATAACTCCGATTTGCATTCTTATTTGATTTATAAAAATAATTAAAGTATTAGATTTTGAAGATATTGCAGTTAACTTTCTTAAAGCCTGGCTCATTAACCTAGCCTGTAATCCTATAAATTGAGCCCCCATTTCGCCCTCTATCTCTGCCTTAGGAGTTAAAGCAGCCACAGAATCAACCACCACCACATCGATTATTTCGCTTCTAACTAAACTCTCTAAAATATTTAAAGCCTCCTCTCCATTATCTGGTTGAGAAATTAAAAGCTCTCTCGTCTTAACGCCAAGCTTCTCAGCATAATCAGGATCAAGTGCGTGCTCCGCATCTATAAATGCTGCCTTTCCACCCATTTTCTGAGCTTGAGCAACTACATTTAGGGCCAAGGTTGTTTTTCCAGAACTCTCTGGACCAAAAACTTCAACAATCCTACCCTTAGGAAATCCGCCCACACCCAGCGCAAGATCTAAAGAAAAAGATCCGCTAGGAATAGCCTCAACGTTCATTTTTTTAGTATCCCCAAGCTTCATTATTGATCCTTCTCCAAATTTATCCTGTAAAGCTTCTAGTAATTTATCAACATCTTTAAATTGTCCTTCGGCTCTTTTTTCCTCTTTAGTTTTCTCTGCCTCCTTATTTTTTTTAAATGCCATATTTATAATTAATTATTGATTTGTATTTATTTTATCACCATTCAATAAACTTTCCTCTACTTTTTGAGCGCTTGCTTCATATATTATTTCTCTTTCAATCACCCTTTCTGATCCAAAAAGCTTTTTAGCAGATACCTTAAGCGTATTAATTCCGGAATTAAGTTCTATTTTTTTAGAAAAACTACCATCAGTATCAACTAAAACCTCTTCATTATCTATTAAAACTTTAGCTTCTGGATTTGTTTTGCCTAAAATCAAGAAAGTGCTAGTCGATATTGTTAAAGTGTCTTCTGGAAAATTCAATAAACTAAGTTCAACTGATTTAAGATGATTAAATGCCTGAATGCTGAAATATAAAATAATAAGCAAAGCCAAAGAAGACAGTGCTAAAAATTTAATATTTAATGTTTTAATCGCAAATCTATTTCTGGGAAGCTCGTCAGCCACCCCAGACCTCTTAAGCTGAAGGGTGTCTTTATAAAATCCCCAAAGTTCGTCAAACTCAATTCCTAAAAATTTAGCTAAAATAACTATATATCCCCTAACATAAGGAAGAGCTGGTAAATTTTTATATTCACCAGAAAAAATAGCATCCAAAAATCTTGGAGAAATTCCTGTTTGAGATTTTAATCTCGCTAAATCAAGTCCTTTTTCTGAAAGCTTTTCGCTTAATAGCTCTTGAAGAGACTTTTCCATGATAACCCTAGTCTAAACCTCTTCATCCATAGGAATCAAGATTTCCCTTGGCTTTGCGCCGTCTCCGGGACCAATAACTCCTTTTTCCTCCATAAGATCAATAAGTCTTGCGGCTCTAGCATAACCAACGCGAAGCCTTCTTTGAAGTAATGATGATGATGCCTTCTTCGCTTCTCTCACTATCTCTATCGCCTCTCTTAAAAGATCGTCATCGTCGCCATTTTCCATATACTTATCAAACATTTGATCATTTTTTGCTTCCCCATTTTCAAAACCACTCAGAACACCTGGAGCTTTTTCCTTAGTTACATCTTCTAGAATTTTCTCTAAGTGCTTTGTTTCTGGGGCAGTACCCTCTTCTTCTTGAGAGTTGTTATTTTTTAAGAAATTAGTCACCCCAACAATTTCTTCCTCTGTTATAAACGGCGCCTGAATTCTTTTTGGTTTTGAGTATTCTTGAGACAGCAGCAATAAGTCACCTCCTCCTAATAATTTTTCGGCTCCGGCAGTATCTAAAATTGTCTTTGAATCGATTTGGCTTCCCACCTTCAAAGCTAATCTAGTAGTAATATTTGCCTTAATTAACCCAGTTACAACATCCACCGATGGTCTCTGAGTTGAAAGAAGTAGATGTATTCCTGTAGCTCTAGCCATCTGAGCCAACCTAACAATAGAACCCTCAACGTCTTTTCCATATCTAGCCATTAAATCGGCCATTTCATCTATAACTATCATTATATAAGGCAATTTCTCTTTAGCCTTAGCATTATAACTCTTTATATCCCTCGAACCATTCTCTTGAAGTAATTGATAGCGCTTATCCATTTCATCTATCGCCCACCTAAAAACTCCCATAGATTTTTTTACATCTGTTATAACTGGAGCAACCAAATGAGGAATTCCATCGTAGTGAGCCAACTCAACTCTTTTTGGATCTATTAAAATTAATTTCAGAGTTTGTGGCGAATTCTTATATAAAAGAGAAATTAAAATACTATGAATTGAAATTGATTTTCCCGAGCCAGAGCTTCCAGCAATCATCATGTGTGGCATTTTTTCAATATTGGCGAATATCGGTTCTCCACTAACGTCCCTACCAGCAGGAAAAACTAATGGGTCAGCATCTATAAAATCCTTATAAGAAAGAAGATTGCCCAATCTTACAATAGCTGCGGTTTTATTTGGCACCTCAATTCCCACCAAAGACTTACCTGGAATTGGCGCCTCAATCCTTATTGGATGAGCGGCTAAAGCAAGGGCTATGTCTTGGTTTAATGAGGTTATTTTGGCAATTTTAACTCCCTCTGCTGGTTTTAATGTATATCTGGTAACTTTTGGGCCAATATTAATTTCACCCATCTCTACAGGAATTCCAAAACTCTCCAAAGTTCTTTTTATTATATTAGCGCTACTTCTTAAATCTCCTGACGTAGGTTTCTCAACTGCGGTTTTTAAAAGAGACATTGGTGGAGCAACATACTCTTTCGCATTAGAGATAGCTGATTTTATATTTAAATTAACTTTTTCTTTAGATTCTGCAACAACGGGCTCAAACTCTTTCTCTTTTTTCTCTTTTTCTTTTTTATTTTCAGAAGCAACTACGCCTTGAGCCTCTTTATTCTCTTTTGTAATTCTCCTTTTTTCTCTTTCCCATTCTGTTTCAGAGTTATCTTCAACAACATCTTCAGATTCATCATCCTCGTCCTTAAAAGAAAGATTATTAAAATGGAAATTAAACGTTATAAATATAGAAACCAAACACAAAGCAGAAAGAATAACTAAAGAAGCCGTATATTTAAATGGAATCTCCAATAAACCAACTAAAGAACCTATAATTCCCCCCTCACCAGGAAAAACAATATCAATTATTCCCAAGCCAAATAAAACAAAAAGTCCCGATCCCAAGAAAGTTATTCCAAAAAAATTTTTTGATTTTGTAAATATAAATATTAAAGCTACGGAAATTGCTATAGTTGGTATAAGGTAATATCCAACTCCGAGTAAATAACTAAACAATCTATACATAATAGATCCAGCCGGACCAGCATTACCAAATCTCGCCAACATAAAAAGAATAGCCGCTCCAACTAAAAAAACAGCAGAGGCGCTTTTTTTAACCTCAACGCTTATTCCGGAAAACAATGAACCAAAAAAACCAACCTCTTTACTCTTTAATACCTCCTTCTTATCTTTTTTATTTTTTGCCATTAGTACACAAAGAATTATAGTATAAAAAACCACAAAACAAAAAGAACCTTTTTGCAGGAAAATTACTTTTTTGAAACCCCCGCAGGCAAATTAGATCGGTGTCCCGCTTCTTGCGAGACTAATTTACCGAGGACTAAGGAAAATTTTTCGCGGGAAAAAATTTTCCAGGTTGAAAAAAATAATTTTACTGCAAAAAAATATTTTAAAACAAAGTCATTGGCATTTCTACTTCTTTAAAATCAATCTCTAATTTATCTTTTTCGCCAGTTATTTTATTAGGTATCAATAAATACTTCTGTTTTTTAATCAGCTCATACAAATCCTTAGTCAACTTCACATCATTTAAGCAATAATTCTTCAAATCTTCGAATCTCCCCTCCCTATACATCGTAATAGCCTCCAGTCCATGACTAGTTTTTTTAGCTCCCAAATTAGCTTCAGCTAAAATTCCCAAACCAATTCTTCTTCCAAAAATCCTCTCGATTTCGTCCAAAATATCCAAATTTTCTATTTTCCTAAGATTAAAATCAAAATATTTTTCCATCACAGGAATATCAAATCTGTTAATAGCAAAACCTATAATCAATCCGGTTTTTTGTAGTAATTTACCTAATTCTTTAAAGTCCTTCTCAAAAAAACTTAAATATTTATTTTCATTATAAGAATAAACACCCACAAAAGAAGCATTTAAGTCTTTTAAGTTCTTATCTCCTCCAACGTCTGCAAAGCTATTTGAGGTTTCTATATCAATAATTATTTTATCCACTGTGTAATAGTAAAATGTTAAAGGTGAAAAGTAAAAATTTTAAATAAGGCAGATTATTTTTGGATTTAAATCATTATATGCAAGGCTTGGCCGAGAATCGACCGAGATGTATTTAACTAAATACTTCGAGGGAGAATCGCAGGCCGTAACGAAGCAGATGGTGATTTAAATCCAAAAAGATCTAGACGTGACGATCGGCGACATTAGATGCTGCAAAACTCATCGGTTTTATCTTCGGTTCAAAGTTCATCGCCCTAATCATTCCTGTTAATTCCTGAATCACATTCCTAGTTGGTCCTTTTTCGCCCACGTCCAAGTGTATTTCAAAAGAAAATTTAGGCGCGTTAAACGCTCTGGCAAATTCTAATACCTTTTCAGCAATATCCAAGGACATCAAAACCTCTTCAAACATCCTGTCTCGAAGCGTATGGAATTTCTTTTTTCCCTCAATTCGTCTCCAAAAATATCTGGCGCCATTTCCAACTTTATGAATTACAATTGCGGTTACGAAATCAGCATTTTTTCCACTTCTGAGCAAAGAGTCGGATCCAATAATCAGCTTATAATCCATCTTTTCATCAGTTTTCATGAAAGAAATAATCTCCTTCACAACCTCCTCAATTTTGAGCGGCCCAGGCATCGAGCTATTCCAAAATTTATCTTGGCTTTCCATAGTCTTCATAAGGACTATGCTATTCCAAAAAAGCCCTTTTTTCAAACAAAACTATTATTTTACAACGCCAGAATTAGCCACCCCCCCCTGATTTCCTCTTGGTATCTGCACAAAGAAAGTCGTTCCCACGTTCTCTTTAGATTCAAACCAAATTCTTCCACCATGCCCATCCACGATAGATTTTGATATAAACAATCCCAATCCTGTTCCCACATTCTTTTTAGCTACAGCATTTCTGGCTCTATAAAATTGCTGGAATATCAAATCCTTATCTTGTTCGGGTATTCCTATTCCCCTATCAGAAACTTTAATTACTAAAGTCGACTCTGTTCCCGAAACATCTACAAGAATTTCACTGCCCGCATCACTATATCCAATTGCATTATCAATTAAATTCTCAAACACTTTTCTGATAGTAAATTCATTTATGGTAGCAATTGAATTTTCTACAGATTTCGAGAGTATGATTTTACTATTCTTAATTTTTAAAGAATTTGAAAAGGCATCTGTAACTTTTTTAATTAATTCAAAAATATCTAAAGGCTTATCGTTTTCTTTTCTATATTTAAATCCTATCTCCGACAGTGTAACCAAGTCAGAAACTATCGCCACAATGTCTTTTTGGCTCTTGGCTATTATTCCGCTTATCTCATTTATCTTTTCCCTATTTATGTCCTGATCTCGCAAACCGTCAAGCGCCCAATTAATAACCGAAAGCGGAGTATTGAATTGATGAGTAACAGTGGTTATGAATTGATCCTTTAATTTTGAAAGTTCCTTCTCTTTAGCAAGACTCTGGCTTAAATATTCCGTCTTCAATCTTAAATCTCTAAGCTCCTCTAATCCCTTTAAGTGCTCAGCCATTTTATTAAGATTGATGGCCAAATCCTCAAGCTCGTCACCAGTTTTAACAACAACTCTATAGTTAAAATCTCCTGATCCTATAATACTTGTCCCTTGCCTGATTTCAGCTATTGGTTCAATCAGTTTTAAGGCCACATAACTGGCGAATATCGTAATAATAAGAAGGGTAGCTAAAAAGAAAATGGTAACCTGTATGAAAATTGTTCTTATTAATGCCTGACTTTCTAAAGCCGGCCATTCCGCAACGGCTATCCAATTAAGATCTTTAATATAAACTCCTGCTCCGCTTACGCTATTACCAGAAATTCCAGCATAATAAAGGTTGTGAGAAAAATTAAGAGATTTATTTTTTAAAATCTCTGAGATAATAGCTATATTGGAAGCGTCTTGGTTTATTAGTTTTTGATCTTTATGAGACAAAATCCTTCCACTTTGCGAGACTAAATAAATATAACCAGTCTCACCAAGCTTTAATTCAGAAAAAGATTCTTCTATTTTTGCCAAATCCAAGCTTGCATATAAAACTGCTATAACTTGATTTCTTGTATTAAATATTGGAGACAAAATGGAAAGATAAAATTTCCCCTCTCTTAACTCTGGCTCTGATATAAATTTATTTCCCTCAGCCGAAGATAAAAAACCTTTTTCAGTTGAAAAATTTCTTAAATTTGAATTCACAACTTGAGAACCTCCAATTTTTGACCAACGTCTCAACTCATGACCGGAGGAACAAAAATCTGGCGTAGTACAAACTAAAGAAATATCTATAAAATCTAGATTATCTTTCATTATTCCAGACAAGAGTATGTCGTATTGATCAGCCTTAATTGGAGCCAAATCTTCATAAGTTACCCTCAATTCAATGTCAGATATAGCTTGATCAACTACTCTTTCTGCTTTTAGAGCTCCTTGGCTAGCAATATTTAATTCCAGCGCCCTAACATCTATGTTGTGAGTTAAATTAATCAAATAGACGCTAACAGCGCCCATTAAAATCAAAGGTAAAGAACCAACCAAGATAAAAGTCCTTACAAATCTTTTTCTAAGTCTACTTGGACCCAAAAACGTTTTCCAGATCCAATACCAGTATCTTGTTCTCATGCTTTTCTTATTTTAATTTTATCCGCAAAATAGCGGAGCATCCTAAAATCCTTAATTTATAATAAGAGAAAAGCACTGCTCGAAATCGCCAAAGCGAACGAGCTAGATACACCAATTTTCTCTTCTTTACACTAAATCATATAGATTATACTATATTTAAACTATGAAACGAATTTATTTCGACTATGCTTCAACAAGCCCAATAGATAAAGACGTTCTAGGCGCAATCAATAGTGCCTCTATTGAGATTTTTGGGAATCCAAGCTCCACGCATCAGACAGGTCAACTTGCCTCCAGGGCGGTATTTGAATCTAAAAAAATAATAGCTCAAGCCCTTGGAGTTAAATATAATGAAATTATATTTACAGGATCTGCCACAGAAGCCAATAATCTTGCGATATTGGGAACATATAAATACTTTTTAAAAAACAATAAAGGAATAAAACCCCATATAATTACCACTCAAACAGAGCATGAATCAGTTCTAGAAACGATCAACAACCTTCCCGATTGTGAAATTTCTTACATACCAACCCTAAGCGATGGCTCTGTGGACTTAGATTTTCTAACCTCATCAATCAAAGAAAACACAATCCTAGTCTCTGTAATAATGGCCAACAACGAAACCGGCACGATTTTACCAATAAAAAAAATTGCCGACACAATTAAAGAATATAAATTAAAAAACTCCAAGAAAATATATCCCCTACTCCACACAGACGCCTCTCAAGCTATCCAATTTTTAGATATAAAAGTTAAAGATTTAGGAGTGGATCTCTTAACAATATCTGGACATAAAATATATGGACCAAAAGGCATTGGCGCCCTATATGTAAATAGTTTTTTATCTGGAAATAAAATTATCAACGCGCCAATCCAACCAATAATTTTCGGTGGCGAACAGGAATTCGGGCTTAGATCTGGCACCGAAGATGTTCCTAAAATAATCGGTTTTAAAAAAGCCGTAGAAATAAACGAAAAAATAAAGAAAACAAACAATAAAAAGATAAGGGAGATAAGTTCTTATTTTATTAAAAAAATAAAGAAAGTTTTTCCCGACATTGAAATGAATGGTTTAGATATGGAATGTAACGAAAGAATCCCAAACATAGTTAATATATATATTCCCAAAAAAGATAGAGATAGCTTATTAATAGCTATGGATCTTGAGGGAATATCTGCTTCTGCTGGCTCTGCCTGTTCATCTAGGGCCAATAAAGAATCTCATGTATTAAAATCTATGGGATTAAATAATGAAAGAATCAGGCACAGTATTCGTTTCTCTTTTGGTAAATTTACAAATAAGCAAGAAGTAGATCATTTTATTAAAATAATAAAAACATTATAAATTAAAATTTTATAAGCAAATCAAAACCATGGATAAAAAAAAATTTGTCTCTGCGCTTTTAATGCTCGTAATTTCTTCTTTTATAGGATTTCTACTCGGAGCCTCTTATATAAAAACAAATTCAACAGCTAATTTATTCGATCTATTCTTTAGAAACCCAGAATCTAACTATCAAAATAACGAAAGCGCTCCAGAATATAAAACTTCAACCGATTATGAACAGTCTGTAATAGATGCCGTTAAAAATGCATCACCTGCAGTTATATCGATCATTATCAGTAAAGATCTTCCAATTATAGAAAATTGCCCATTTAACCCATTTTTTAATTTTCCTGATGAATTTCAAGATTTCTTCCAAGGATTTAATTTCAATCAAAAATGCCAAACCGGAAAAACGCAAAAAAAAGAAATTGGAGGGGGCTCTGGATTTATAGTTTCAAAAGACGGCTTAATAGTAACCAATAAGCACGTAGTATCTGACGACGCAGCTTCCTATACCGTTTTAACAAATGACGGTAAAAAATATAATGCCAAGGTTTTAGCTAAAGATCCGGTTCAAGACTTGGCCATAGTTAAAATTAATGCCCCCAAAGATTTACCAGTCATAAAAATAGGAAATTCTGATTCGGTTCAATTAGGCCAAACCGCCATCGCCATAGGAAACGCCTTGGGAGAATTTAGAAACACGGTTTCTATAGGAATTATTTCTGGATTATCAAGATCAATTGACGCTTCGAGCGCAAACTCTCTTGAGCATCTAGATGGCTTAATTCAAACAGACGCGGGAATTAATCCCGGAAATTCCGGTGGACCATTAATTAATTTGAGAGGAGAAGTTATCGGCATAAATACAGCCGTCGCCCAAAATGCCGAGAATATCGGCTTCGCCATACCAATCAATCAAGCCAAAAGAGATATAAAATCTGTTGAAAAAACTGGAAAAATAGAAGTTCCATTTTTAGGAGTGAGATATATTATGATTAATGATGAAATAGCCGAAAAAGAAAATCTTCCAATTAAATATGGAGCCTTAATTAGAGGATCGGAAGATGGTCCTGGGGTTATTAAAAATTCCCCAGCCGACAAAGCAGGACTTTTAGCAGAAGATATAATTACAGAAATAAATAAAGAGAAAATAAATTCCGACAAGGGCCTGATCAACTACATTCAAAAATATAATGTTGGCGATGAAATCAACTTAAAAATATTAAGAAATAATAAAGAAATTAATCTTAAGCTGGTCTTAGAATCAAGAAAATAATCACGGTTAATAGTAATTTAAATCACAAAAACATATAATCACTACAAAGAATAAAAGAATTAATACATCATTAAAAATGGTAAATATCGTCTTCGGAGAAGACACATACAGAAAAAATAAGTACATAAAAGAAATCAGCGATGATTTTATTAAAAAAAATAAAAACGGAAATATAATTACCGTCTCCTTTGAAAACCTCAACAACGTTCAAGAGTTTAATAATCTAATTAAATCAACTTCTCTTTTTGGAGAAAAAAGATTAATTATTGTTAAAAATATAGAAAATCTTGATGATATTAAATTAATAAAAGAATCTCTAAAATCAATTATCGAAAATAAACAAGAGAATTTATTAATAGAATTTAGCAAAAAACCAACCAAAGAATTTGATTTTCTGATTAAGGGATCCGATAAAAAACAAGACTTCTCTCCCCTAAACCCAAAAGAGTTTGAGTTGTTTTTAGAAGAAGAGTCTAAGACTAGAGGTTTTAAAATAAAAAAGGAAGATGTCAAAAAAATATCCCAAGAATTATCCGGAAATACGAATGAAGCCATTTTGGCTCTAGAAATGATTTCCTTGGGACAAAAATCAGAAAGTAAAATAACCATTCCTGATTTCTTTCCTTTAATTCAGAAACTTAAAAACGGCAAAACAACCAGTGAAAAAATGATAGCTCTTGAGTATCTTTTGATTAATGAAGATTCTGTAAAAATATTTAATATGCTATCTAGTATTTCCGGACCTAAAACAAAACCGGTAATGGCAGATTACGACATAGCAATAAAGTCTGGAAAACTAGAATACGATGAAGCAATCCTATACTATTGCTTAAGTTAACAAAAAAACACCCCTTTAGTGGGGTGTTTTTTAAGAATAAATTAACTTTTTTTAACCAATAAGTGAGATAGCCTAGATTTTAACCTGTCCGCCTTATTGTCCTTAATAATTCCTGTTTTAGCGGCCTTATCAAGTTTTTTAAAAATACCGCTCAAAGCTTCCTGTTTTGGAGCTTTTCTGAACTCTTTTACGGCATCTTTAAGATTTCTATTTTGAGATAGATTCTTTACTCTTCTTTTAATATTTTGCCTTAAGGCCTTTTTAGCTGATTGTGTTATTGGCATATTTCAATATTTATATATTCTATACATCTTGAAAGAAAAAGCAAGTATCTCTAAAAAATCATTTGCCTAAGTCAAAAAAATGAAATAAAATTCAATTAAATAACAAAAAAACCATGGACAATAAAAAAATCAAGAAATACGCAGATATGCTTGAAAAACTATCAAAAACATTAAAAAAAGACATAAAAGAGGAGGAGTCTTCTCCTGATTTTGGCGACGATAATGATCATGACGGTGAAAGCTCAGAAAAAGTAGAGGCCATAGTCGATAACTTGGGAATAGCCGAAAGCGCCAAAGAAAGACTTGAAGATGTTGAACATGCGCTTACAAAAATAAAAGAGGGTAAATATGGAATTTGTGAAAAGTGTAAAAAACCAATAGAAGAAAAGGTTTTAGATATTGATCCAGAGTCTCGCCTCTGCAAATCCTGTAAAAATAAGAAATAATCAGATAAAGACGTGTCCACAAATATTTCAAAAGTATTTTCTTCTGAGCTTGAGGGCATAAACGCAAAACTTATAGAAGTTGAGACCGACATTAATGTCGGTCTTCATAGTTTTACAATAGTTGGCCTAGCAGATAAAGCACTAAACGAAGCTAAAGAAAGAGTTAATTCCGCCCTAAAAAACATCGGCGTTAAAGCACCTAATAGGGAGAACAGGAGAATTGTTGTTAATCTAGCACCGGCAGACATTAAAAAAACCGGATCTCAATATGATTTAGCTATTGCTATTGGTTATCTATTAGCCACCAAACAAATAAAAGAGTTTGATACAAAAAATAAAATCTTTATTGGAGAATTGTCATTAGAGGGCGAATTAAGATCAGTAACTGGGAGCTTAAACACCGCTCACCTAGCAAAAACTCTTGGGATTAAAGAACTTTTCGTTCCAGAAGAAAATTCAGAAGAAGCAGCTATTATAAAAGACGTAAATGTATTTCCAGTAAAAAACTTAAAACAATTAATCGCGCACCTAGAAGGCAAGGAATTAATTTCAAAAAAACAAGTCACTAAGATTTCTTACAAAAATTCCAAATCTATAGATATTTCAGAAATTAAGGGCCAAGAATTTGCCAAAAGAGCTTTAATTATCAGCGCGGCTGGTTCTCATAATTTATTAATGGTTGGCTCTCCTGGAACCGGAAAAACAATGTTAGCGGAAAGCATTTCCTCAATCCTTCCCGATCCAACCGAAGAAGAAATTATAGAAATAACTAAAATTTACAGCTCTGCTGGGTTATTAAATAAAACTCCGTACATAACGGGCCGACCATTCAGATCACCCCACCAAACAGCATCATCAGCATCTATCATGGGAGGTGGAACCAATCCGCGCCCAGGAGAAATAAGTCTCGCGCACAGAGGAGTTCTCTTTTTAGACGAACTTCCTGAATTTAGACGAGATGTATTAGAATCCCTAAGACAACCAATAGAAAAAGGAATTGCAGTTATTTCTCGCGCTAAAGCATCTCTAGAATTTCCTTCAAAATTCATCTTTGTAGGGGCCATGAATCCTTGTCCGTGCGGATTTTACGGAGATGAAGAAAAAGCTTGTGAATGCGCAGCTTATGAAGTTTTAAAATATCAAAAAAAGCTATCCGGCCCTCTATTAGATAGAATCGATATTCAAATAAATGTCCCTAGAATAAAATATGAAGAATTGTCTGTTAAAAAATATAAAAATGAATCTATTTCTAACGAAATAAAATCAAGAATTTCCAACGCTAAAAAAATTCAACAAACAAGACTTTCTTCTATCGGAAAATTATCTAATAGCGAAATGTCTTCTAATGAATGTGATGAATTAATAAAGATGGAGCCGGCAGCCGAAAAACTTTTAAAATCCATTTTAGAAAAGTCTATTGTTTCTCCAAGAACTTATTACAGAATAATCAAAGTCGCCCAAACTATAGCCGACCTAGAGAATTCGCCAATTATTAAAGAACCCCACGTCAGTGAGGCCTTTAGTTTGAGAATAAGAGATAAAAAATCTTAGAGACCAAGTCCAGCAACGGCAGCCTTTAATCCATTATAAGATGTGCTTACAATAAAATAGTTTCCAAATATTCCATAATTCAAAGAAGCTCCAGATTTTGTGGCAGAAGCATATCTTGTTTTATTTGTTCCAACCATACCATCTTTAAATGCCTGAAAGGTTCCTGGGTCAGATAAAAAGAATTTCTTCAAATCCTGAACCTCGATAGAAGATTTTATAGTAGCCAATGCATCTGTTAAATTTGCTGTGTTTTTAAATTCAGCAATAAATCCAGGCCAATTGCCTTTGTCATCCAAATAACTAAAGAATGTAAAATCATCATTAAACCAAGAGCTTAATTGATTTGAATCTATTGGAAAAAAAGCTGGCAAAAAAGAACTAAAAGCTATCTGACTTCCATTATCATCGTAAATGCCAACCTCCAACAAACTCCCAACCGTTTGAGCTCTAGAATCTATTCCCTGCTTAGTAAACGTTAGAAAATTATCATAATTAAAAGATGGGATTTTAACCTCAACAATCTCTTGAGGATTAGAAAATAATGATTGATGTATTGCTTTTGGAATTTGTTGAACCGGTTCCTGTGTTTGAGGTGGCGTATTTGTCTCAGTGACAACCGGCTTCATTGACCCTAATCCCAAAAATCCTAAAATTTGATCGCTGAAGAAGTAGTAACCAGCTCCCAAAACAACTATTAAAATAATTAAAGTATATAACCAAGTATGAGATTTTTTTGGCAAATTTTCCTCTTGGACCTTATCGGACGAAGAAACTGTTTCTGGCTTAAATTCTGGAGCCTTATCCTGTATTGGTGGCAAAACTGATTCTGGAACAGGATTAATCTCCCCTCTCTGAACAGATTTAACATCTCCCTGCATAGTTCTCACCTCAATTTCAGAAACTGGAGGAGCGCCAACTTTTTGCCCATTATTTACATTAGGATATAAAGAGTTGGAATTAAAATTATTATCTGGCATTTTTATTAATTAAAAGTTATAAAGTTATTTCAATAAATTATAACACAACTAAAAAGCCAAATTACAAAAAAGTTAATAAATCAATATATAAAACTTATTTTGCACTATTTAGCGCCATTCGGCTTGTCACTAGACATTGCCTTTAAAGAAAGCCCAATCCTGCCATCCTCAACCTTAATTATCTTTGCCCTAACAAAATCACCAACCTTAACCACGTCACCCACATTTTTAACAAATCCATTCTTCAACTCAGAAACGTGAATCATTCCATCATTATTAGCGTCTAATTGAACTATGGCTCCAAATTCCAATATTTTAACTATGTGACCCTCAACAATCTCTCCAACCGTATACTCTTTTACTATCGATCTTACAATTCCTATAGCGTTTTGAACCGTTTCTTTTGTAGGTCCAGTAACATATACCTTTCCGTCCTGCTCTATATCGATAGACATAACTCCGGTTTCTGCGATTATTCCATTAATCATTTTTCCACCAGGACCGATAACTTCTCCAATTCTATCAACTGGAACAGAACAAGTCATAATCTGTGGAGCATTAGCAGAAACATTTTCTCTAGATTTAGATAAGGTTTTTTCAATAGAATCCAAGATATGCATCCTGGCTTTCTTAGCTTTAGCAAGAGTGTCCTTAATCATTTCATAGTTCAAACCTTTAATTTTCACATCCAACTGCATAGCCGTTACACCATCTCTTGTTCCAGCAACCTTAAAATCCATATCCCCATAATGATCCTCTGGTCCCTGTAAATCTGTTATCACCTTAAACTTTCCAGACTCATCAGACATCAATCCCATAGCAATTCCTGCCACTGGTTTTTTAATAGGCACTCCGGCATCCATTAACGACAATGTGGCTGCACAAACAGTTGCCATAGACGAAGATCCATTTGAAGACAATATCTCCGAAACAACTCTTATTGTATAAGGAAAAATTTCTTTTTCTGGAATTAAGTTTTTTAAGGCCTTAGATGCAAGCGCTCCATGACCTATTTCCCTTCTTCCCGGCCCCCTAAAACCACCTATTTCTCCAACGGAATATTGAGGAAAGTTATAATGAAGCAAGAATCTTTTTTTGCCAGTAAATTGCATCGTTTCAATCATCTGTTCAGAGTTTGGTGCTCCTAATGTAGTAATGGCCAAAGCTTGAGTATTTCCACGGACAAAAATTGCCGAACCATGAGTTCTTGGCAAAAGACCCACTTCGCTATAAAGCTCTCTCACTTCATCAATTTTCCTAAAATCTGGTCTTAAATCTTTCTCTATTATGTTTTTATGAACCTCTGCATCAACCAGTTCCTCAAAAATAACCTCAACCTGAGACAAATCTTCATCGTTAAACTCTTTTGTTTTTAAAAAATCTCCCAAATCACTTTTTAATTTAGCTAAATTAATTTCCCTAGCTGTTTTGTCTTTTGTATAAATCGCAGTCTCAAATCTTGGAGTTAAAAATCTCCTTATTTCATCAACTAATTTCTTATTTTCTTCTGGAATAATCAAATCAGCTTTCTTCTTTCCTATTTCTGAAATAATTTTTTTCTGCCAAGAAATTAATTCTTTTAATTTTTCTTGAGCTAATTTAAATGCTGCCAAAGCTGATTCTTCTGAAGCCTCTATACCCTCGAGCTCAATCATATTTATCCCATCCTCTGTTCCAGAGGCAAAAGTTAACATATCAAAACCAGCCTCTATTACAGAAAGGTCTGGATTTACCAAAAATTCTCCTGTTTTAGTTTTCATTATTTCAACTCCAGCAACTGGGCCACCCCAAGGAATATCAGAAATAGCTAATGCCACTGAAGCTGAAAATAAAGCAATAAAATCTGGATTATTTTTTTCGTCTATTGATAAAATTGTTGCCACCACCTGAACATCTCTCCTAATTTTCTGATTAAAAAGAGGCCTAATAGTTCTATCGATAATTCTTCCAGATAAAATCGCGTCATCAGATGCCCTACCCTCACGCCTAACATAACGACTTCCTATAATTTTACCGGCAGCATAAAATCTCTCCTCATAGTCCACAACCAATGGGAAAAAGTCTATTTTTCTATTCTCCTTACCCATCACCGCGGTGACTAAAACTTCGACTCCGGCATATTTTCCTATCACGGCCGCGTTCGCCTGTTCGGCAAGCCTAGAAACCTCTATAACTAATGGCTTTCCAGCAAACTCCATCTCAAACCTTTTTCTTCCTAAATCCATTTTTTTAAATTATTATTTTTACTAAATACTATATATCAATTCCAATCCATTTACCAAGCCTGTTAAAAAATAAAAACTCATATGCAAGGCTTGGGCGAGGAACGACTGAGCTGTATTGACATAAATACTGCGAAAGAGTCTCCGCAGACCATAACGCAGCAGATGAGTCTTTTATTTTTTTAACAATACCCTCTGTATTTCCTCTATCGGTATAAACTTCTCCGCCGACTCCTTAAGTTTTTGAGAAGCTGTTTTAGAAAAAGCAGCTATTGAAACTTCTTTTCCTAATCCCCACTTCAAATATTCGACTAAGGGAACAAAGTCCCCATCTCCAGTCGCAAGCACCACAGAATCATAAGAATCAGCCATCCTAATAGCATCCACGGCCATTCCAACGTCCCAATCGGCCTTTTTAAATCCCCCATGATAAACCTGCAAATCTTTAACCCTCAACTCAAATCCAGCCTCTTTCAATGCCATAAAAAAAGAAGCCTCTGAAGACATCGGCCTCTCTTTTGAATCACTAGAAGAATTACGTTCAAAATCTGCCTCAGACTGAACAACGTACGCAATGCTTTTAATCAGCTTTCTTCCTCCAGCTAAATGCTTACAAAGTGTAGAAAAATTAACCTTTGCGTTATATAAGTTTTTGGCGGAATGATACAAATTTTGGACATCAACGAATATACCAACTCGCTGATCCCTTAAAACGGTCATTTAAAAAATTATTTTTTCAAATCAAGCTTCTTAATTAAAGAAGAATAGGACTTTGCATTACTAGATTCAAGATAATTCAATAATCTTCTTCTTTTTCCAACCATCTTCAAAAGACCACGTCTAGAGTGATTATCTTTTGCGTGTGATTTTAAGTGAGAAGTGAGCTCATTGATCTGCTTAGTTAAAAGAGCAACCTGAACCTCGGCAGAACCAGTGTCCTTGTCGTGTTTCTTGTGTTCGTTTATAACTAATTTTTTCTTTCTTATTGTTAACATTTTATTTCTTAAGCTTTAATATAATTCTTTTTTCGGCTGCCTTAATCATCTCGACCTTAAACTGATAACTCTTTTGGGTCTCTAATTGTTTTTTCATCTCTTCTTGAGATCCAAATTCTGATACGTGTATCAATCCCTGTAAGTCCCCTGGTAAGGCCACGAAGGCTCCAAAAGGATTGAATTTAATTATCTTTCCGGTCACCTCATCTCCAGACTTAAATAATTCTTCTGCTCTAAGCCATGGATCTGGTTTTAGGGCTTTCAGAGACAATGAAACTCTTCCAGCTTTAATATCAACGATCTTAGCTTTAACACTGTCTCCGATCTTAACAATTTCCTTTGGATTATCGATTAATAGATGGTCTAATTCTGAAATGTGAATTAATCCTTCAATTTGAGGGTTGGCCACAAATTTAACGAAAGCTCCGAAATCAGCCACGCCAGAGATCATTCCATCAATCACATCTCCAACCTTATATTGGTTCAAAATTTCAGTAGTATTTGCTTGAACAGTTTCTCTTTCAGAAACTATGAGCTTCTGGGCCTTGAGCTTAATATCCATAACTTTAACAGCCATATCTGTGCCAATGAATTTCTTTAAATGATCCAAGATCTTGGCCCTATCTCCGTCATTAATTCTTGGATAATGATCTACGGTTAATTGAGAAACAGGTAAAAATGCCTTAACTCCATTAACTTCAGTTAAAAGTCCTCCACTGTTAGCTCCAGTGATTTTAACAGTAAACACATCTCCCTTATCTTTTAATTCCTTAACCACTTCCCAGTTCTTCTGAGTTCCAGCATCAGTTAAAGATAATTCAACATAACCATCATTATTTTCTGGATCAATTACCTTAGCAGAAATTTTATCCCCCTTAGCTAATGATTTTATTATAGTTCCAGCATTAACGAATTGAACTCCAAAAACAGTTCCTGTTCCAAAAGCTCCTAAATCAAAATAAGCAGTCTTAGATTCTCTATCTATTAAAACACCCTCAACTAAATCTCCAGCCTTCAAAACGTTAAAACCAGCTCCGGTTTTTAATGTTTGAGTTGAAGAAGTGTTGGTATTCTTAGCCGTAGTCATAAAAATTATAGACATCTTTTCGAGAATCGGCATAAATTAATGATAATAATGGTTAAAACCCTTGCGTCTTTCGGATTTAAAATCCAAAAAAGAGAGTTTTTGCCGTCCGAAAATAGTATTAGAGATTATAGAAAAACTTCCCCAAAAAGTCAAACCCCGCATCATTGCGGGGTTTGAATATTAAGTCTTAAATGCAGGTGATTCCTACTACCTTATCAGACGCCTCCATCGTCATAATCTTCACTCCTTGAGTAGAGCGACTAGCAATCCTAACTTCTGCAATTCTTGTTTTTATGGTTTGTCCCTTTAATGAAATTGCAATAATTTCCTCTTCCGTGCTTACAATCTGCGCTGAAACCAATTTTCCTGTTTTAGTAGTAATATTAGCTGTTTTTATTCCAGATCCACCGCGCGACTGCAATCTATATTCAGAAATTTTTGTCTGCTTTCCATAACCATGTTCCATAATTACCAAGAACCTATCATCCTTAGAAGCTCCCTCTTTAATTAAATCCATAGAAGCCACGCTATCTCCCTTTTTAAGACGGATTCCACGAACTCCACTGGTATTCCTTCCCATGGCTCTTATTTGAGATTCTTTAAATCTTATTGATTGTCCTTGGGTTGTAGCAATGATTATTTCATCTTTTCCATAAGACATTTTTACCCACCTCAAAGAGTCTCCGGCATTTAATTTAATAGCAATAATTCCTGTGCGTCTCACATTTGAAAAATCTTCCAATGAAGTTTTCTTAATTACGCCCTGTTCCGTTGTCATCACTAAAAATCCTTTGGTTTTTTCCTTGTCCGGATTTGGATAGCAAACCACGGCCGAAACAGATTCTTCTTGAGGAATATCTAAGAAATTATGGATTGGTTTTCCTTTTGAGATTCTTGATCCTTGGGGAATTTCCCAAACTTTTGTCTGAAATACCCTTCCCTTATTCGTAAAGAATAAAACATTATCATGAGTTTCTGCGGCAATAATATTCACCAAGAAGTCTTCATCAGCCACATCTGTCCCCATTGATCCCTTTCCTCCCCTCTTCTGGCTTCTAAAGGTGTCTGGTGGAAGTCTTTTAATATATCCGCCATGAGATAATGTAATTATTGTTTCTTCTTGAGGAATTAAATCTTCTTCTTTAAAATCTTTTAATCCGTGAACTATAACCTTAGTCCTTCTTTCATCTCCATATTTTTCCTTAACCTCAGCCAACTCTGTTTTAATAACTTTAAAAATCTTTTCATCACTCTTTAAAAGAGCTTTAAGCTCTGCAATTAATTTTCTCTTTTCCTCTAACTCATCTTCGATTTTATGTCTTTCAAGCGCCGCTAAACTTTGTAATCTTAATTCCAAAATAGCATCAGCTTGAAGTGGTGAAAAATCAAATTTCTTTACCAAATTCTTATGCGCCTCTGCTTTGTCAGCAGACTTCTTAATCGTTTCGATAATAGCGTCTATATGAGAAAGTGCTTTATGCAATCCCTCCAAAATATGAGCTCTTTCTTCAGCTTTTCTTAAATCAAACTTAGCGCGCCTTACAACCACTTCTTTTCTGTGAGCAACATACTCCGTCAAAACATCTTTTAAAGATAAAACTTGTGGTTGGAGGCCATTAACCAGCGCGATCATATTCAAATGAAAATCTTTTTGTAGATCAGTATATTCATAAAGCTGATTCAAAATTCTTTCTGGAGATGCGTCATTTTTTAATTCAACAACAACACGCAACCCCTCCCTATCAGACTCATCGCGCAAATCTTTTATTCCTTCAATTCTCTTATCTGTTACAAGTTCGGCAATTTTAACTACCATTTCAGATTTATTAACCTGATATGGAATTTCCGTAATAACTATATCCGACCCCTTTCCGGACGATCTTTCTTTAATAGTAGCCACACCTCTGGTAGTAAAACTTCCTCTTCCAGAAGAATAGGCAGCTACTATAGCTTTTCTGTCATAAATGATTCCCCCAGTTGGAAAATCTGGTCCTTTTATAAAATTCATTAAATCCTCAACGCTAGCTTTAGGATTTTCTATTAAGTGAAGAGTTGCATCCACCACTTCCGTTAAATTATGAGGTGGAATATTCGTGGCCATTCCAACTGCAATTCCAACTGCTCCGTTTAAAAGAAGATTAGGAATTCTTGTCGGTAATAATTTAGGTTCGTCTCTTGAGCCATCGTAGTTTGGTTGAAAATCTACGGTTTCTTTTTCTATGTCTGTTAAAAGCTCGGTTGAGATTTTGGAGAGTTTTGTCTCCGTATACCTCATAGCAGCAGCACCATCTCCATCGATAGAACCCCAGTTTCCTTGTCCTATCACTAACGGATACCTCAAAGAGAAGTCTTGAGCCATCCTAACTAAGGTGTCGTAAATTGCACTGTCTCCGTGTGGATGATAGCGACCCATAACCTCTCCAACGACATTGGCAGATTTTCTAAGCTTCGCGTCAGAAGTAATTCCAGAATCCCACATAGCCCAAAGAATCCTTCTCTGCACAGGTTTTAAGCCGTCTCTTACATCAGGCAAAGCCCTAGAGACGATAACCGACATTGCATAATCTAAATAAGACTCCTTAAGTTCAGTTACTATTTCCTTTTTCTGAATATTGTCCATATTAAAAAATCAAACTGAAATCCATTATAACGGGATAACTAGAGTTACGGCAAATTTCTTTTAGGTAATGGTGGTAAACCCTCAAGAACAAAATTTTCCGAATTTTTATCTATCTTGATAACATTTTTTCCGTTTTCGGATGATTTAAAATTTTCAAACACAGAAGCAAATTCTTTTACGCCATTTTTTAATTTATCTCCCGCCTCAGACGCATAAGATCCGACGGAACTAGCTACTTTATTTGTAAACTTCGCAACATCTTTAAACACATATCCAACACCAGCCGAAAAAGTCTCTAAAACCCCGAATTGCCTCTGTGATTCAGCCGCAAGAGTTTCTTCAGATTTATATTTATCATCATATTGGGCGATGGAAGGGATGAAGCTATTAGCATAAAAAACCCAAATCATCACAACTAGCGCCGAAGAAGCTCCGGTTAAAATCATCAACCATCTTCCCCTAACGCTATCCTCCTCATTTCTTATTTTTTTAAAGAAACTTACTATTCCCATTTAATTATTTTATCTTAATTCTATTTTATGGCTTCAAAATCACAATTTTCAAAGATCCCGGAAGTTCTTTTCTTTTTATTGTAAATTTTTCTTCTTGCTTAGCATCTTGCCCGATTTCTTTTAAGAAATCAGAATAGTCAGATACTTTTTCTTTCAATCCTGAAATCTTAAAATGTGTTCCTACTGCAATCTTTGGGTTTAATTGCTTAACAAGTTTAGCCGCACCCTCTTCAGAAATATACGGACTTCCTCCAATTGGAATAAAAAGAATATCGCACCCGCCAAGCTCTTCAATGATCGAAGCGTCTGGAGATTTATCAATCGCTCCCAAAAATCCAAGCTCCATATCTTCCATCTTAACTCTATAAACGGTGTTTATTTCCGGATTTTTTTCACTTCCAGAATTAGCCATTTTCCAACCCTCAACTTCAATACCCTTAATTTCATATTCCCCAGGACCAAAAACTATTTTTTCAGTCTGCTGATTATCATACTCTAATGGAAAAGTTGTTTTCGTTCTTATAGCTAAATCAAATTTAAATCGAGGAGCAGTAAGTCCAGAATCAGAACCAACCTCATCCACCATTAAAACAGTGTCTCCGCTCTGTATTTTAAAGCATCCCTGTCCATACCAGTTTATTACCATAATTAACTGACATCATATCAAAAAAAACACCCAAAATCAATAAGATAATCTTTTAAAATTGATTCTTTGCCCTCATTAAATCAGAGACATCAGACTCTGCTTCTTGCAAAGCCTTATCAGAAGTTTTCTGCCCCAAAACAACACTAGAAATCATATCTGAAAATATTTGATCAACTTGCTTGTCATCTATCTTTGGCCAAGATCTAGCAGTTAAAGACTGGTTAGCAAAAACTCCCCAAAAAGGATCTTTTTGCTTTTCTAAAATCAAAGTCTTTAAAGCCGGCAACCTATTGGCTGAATCAGAGTAAACTTTTGCAAATTGAGGATTTCCAGCTAAATTATTTATAAAATTCCAAGCACCAGAAGGATCTTTTGCTTTTTTAGAAACAGCCAAACCCCAATAATCAGCATAATCAACTCGCTCTCCGCCAGATTTTGGAATCGGTAAATTAGCCACTCCAAAATTAATAAATTGATTTCTAGATTTTATAGCATCTAAAGTTGAAGCATATCCGATCATCATTCCCAATTTTTCCTTCGCAAACAAATCTATTGAATTACCCAAAGACTCATTCCATGTATAAAATTCTGATTTGGGATTTGCAAAATCAGTATAAAAATTCAAAGCCGTTTGCCCCTGAGAAGCAAATGTTGCTCTAGAAAAATCATCACTCACCATTTTCACACCCGTTTGAAGCATTAATACGCTTAAAATATCTTGTGATTTAAAAATTCCCTTAGAAGATCCCCCAATAGAAGCTGCTGGTAAAACTAAATTTCCAACAGAATCAGTTTCTTTTATTTGGGCAACTGCTTCTTGAAATTCCTTCCAATCCTTTGGAGGAAACAAAACTCTTTTTTGATCAAAAATATCCCTATTATAATAGAGAGCTAAATTATCCATCCATAAAGGCAGGGCATAAATATAATTATCAGGAGCAAAATCCTGTGCCACAACTGTCGGATATAAATCCCTTAAAGATCCAACCCCCAAATCTTTTGCCGTAATTGGAACAAGTTTATCTTTATGTTTAGGAATCCAAGAATTATGAACCATAAAAACATCCGGACCTTCTCCAGAAGCTAGGGCATTAATCAAATCTGCTTCATAATTTTTTGCATCAATCTCTTTATATTTAATATTAAATCCAGGAATAATAGATGTTGCCTTTTCCATCACGTCTTTTCTGTCAAAAACTCCCCAAAAATTTAAAGTTACAATTTGTTTTTTAGGATCATTTTTTTGCAAGCCAGGAATTATCCCTAAAAAAAGAAGTAAAATTACGAACACAATAACCCCTAAAATAATTATCAAAATCAGTCTTCCTTTTGGCATATTAGTAATAAGTATAAATCGCAAACAATAAATCACAAAATATAAATTCCCACACTATCTATTTTCTTAATCTATTATTTGGAATTTAAAGAAATGAGGTTTAAAATAAATACAATGTTTAAAAAAGAAAGTTTCTTAAAGAATAATTTTATCAAGATTATTCTCGCTACATTTATCCTACTTCCAATATTTGGAATAGCTGTTGCCGAAACAATAACCCCCTCTGATCCAGCCGGAACTGTTACGGGCTTAGAGTATGACAATAAATCCTGTAGCTCAACCGGCAATACGGTTGGTCCAAAAATACTGGGTCACTATCTTGGTTGCGATCCTTCTTGTCCACCAAGCAATGGCGGCTGCAATTTTCAACACGCAGTTAAATTTATTCTTTATTTAGTCGGTAACGCTTATAAAGTTGGGATTGCCCTAGCTATAGCCATGATTATTTGGGCAGGATATAAAATAATTTTTGCCGGAGCCAAGGGCGAAGATTATAAGGAGGGTGGTAAAATAATTAAAACCGCCTTAATAGGTTTTGCCATTACCGTCTTAGCTAGCTTTATTGTACAATTAATACTGAAAATTTTTTATTAATTAAAATGAATATTGGAATAACAACTGTTCACGCAGAGCAATATGTAGATCCCTCAGATCCATTTGCCAGCGATCCAGCATTAGGATCGGATGTTTCCGGAATAGATGCATCCATAAGTGGATCCTCTGGAACTGCAACTGGCGCAAGTGGATCCTCTGGAACTGCAACTGGCGCAGGTGGATCCTCTGGAACTGCCACCGGAGCAGGAGGCTCATCTGGAACAGTAACTGGAGCTGGTGGATCCTCTGGTACAGTAACAGGAGCAGGAGGCTCATCTGGAACCGCAACTGGAGCTGGTGGACTTCCGTCAACCGGAGGTGGATCAACCCGCGGCAATAGCAGCCCAAACGTCTTCGATCTCAATCAATTAGCACCTCAAAATGGAAGCACAAATAGAATACTAGACAATGCCCTAAGTTATGCCGCCGGCCTTTCCCTTGTGGTTGCTCTCTTCTTTATTATCTATGGAGGATACCAGATATTAATGTCTGGAGATGATCCCAAAAAATTTGAGAGTGGCGTAAAAACAATAAAATATACTATAATAGGATTATTGGTAATATTCCTATCAAGCGCGATAGTAAATTTCGTTGCCGAAAGAATATTAGAAGTAAGAATCAATTAAAAAAGTCAAAAATTATAAATTAAAAAAATGAAAAAATATATTTATTTATCAATCTTGCCAGTCCTTATAATGATGTCTCTGCCATTCTTGGCTTCAGCCCAGAGCAATATAGACCTCAATAGAAACGTAAATTTAAATTCTGATCCAGGATTTGTTGGGCAAACATTAAATAAGTTAATTAATGTTGCCATTGCCATCGTTATAGTTATCTCTGTCGGAATGCTTCTCTATGCAGGATATTTATATATCTCCAAAGCCGACAGCGAAGATGATAGAAAAACAGCTAATAACATAATTTTATATGTATCGGTTGGATTAGTTATAATCTTCTTAGCTAAAGCAATTATAGCTTTCGTTCTTAATTTGGTTGGACAATAAACAATAGATCCGGAAAGATCATAAACAAAAAGACCAGACATTTATCTGGTCTTTTTGTTTATAAGAACAAATTATTGAATTAAAAAACCGTTCCCGAGTTGCCTGTGCGGCTAACCCTAGGAACGGCTTTCGAGCTTTCGCTCTTCTTCAGAACTTCTGGAAGAGGATCGCCTCTCCAGATCCGCCGATCGGACGCATCATGACGAGCCTCGAAGGCTCGACCCAGCTTCCATCAGTCGGCATCTGGGAAAGACGAATGATCTCTCCCGTCGAATACCAGATCTCGGCATCCGGGCTGGGTGCCTGATAGGTATTGCGCCTGCCAGTCACCTCGCCGATAACAGCCCACTCTCCGTCCGTGACCGAGAACTTGAACACCTGCTCGGTGCGCTTCTCGACCATCGCCGCAAATCCTGCCGGCCATGGCTTCTTGGGAAGGCCCTTCAGATCTTCCCGTTCCGCAATCGGCAACGGCTTGGATCCGAACGAAACCAACCTCTTCAGCTCGGACGCGTCGGAGTCCCCCGTCAACCAGATGTAGACGAAGACGATGACCCCAACCGCAACGATGGAACAGAAAGACACCTTCATGAACTTCCAAAAGTTCTTCATCTCTTTCCTCCAACCCTTGTTTGATGTGCTTGTTTTTGGTGATAACTAAGAGGTTCTCATAGAACCAACTCAGCCATTCACTTTTATAATTATAGCATACTTTGTCCTAAAAAGTCAAGAGGCACCATTTCCCGTAGGAAACAGTGCCTCTTTTGCGGAATTTGCTCCGCTTAGGGTTTTGAACCCCCCCCCGACTGAACAACAACGATTGGCTTCCTGCCCGAACCCCCACTTACGCTTTGGACAGTAACAGTTATGGGTTGCCTGAGAGCTGATTGAGCGGAAGCAACGGCTACCGCCGGATCACCTGGAAGCATCTGCATCCAAGCCTCGGTGGCTTCACGCAACTTCTGAGAAGCGGCAGCAGATGCCTCTGCTCCGATCTTGAGCACTTCCGCATCCTTCTCGGCATCCACGACAGCGGCCCCCTTCTTAAGCTCCGCGATCTGCTTGGCTTCCAAGGCTTCAGTATAAGCCTTGTCGTAAGCGACTTTCCCGATCACGACCAGAGTCAGTTCGACGCCGAACTTCTTCTCCAGATCAGAACGGAACTTCTCGTCGCTATCCGTTTCCTCTCTTTGATTTTGCAGATCAATAATCTCCTGCTCCCAGAAAGGATGATTGGCAAGGATCTCTGCCCACTGATCATCAGCCCCGAGAGCTCCGCCGAACTTCTCTCCGAAAACGATCACGAGGTTCAGATAAACACCAATCAATTCGCGCATCAGGATGAAATCTCGAGCATCGAGCACTTCTGCAAGCGATCCCAAGATTCCGCTGATCTGCTCTTTGATGCCATCGGCAATATCTTCATCCTCGTAGTCGTAGAAATTCCACGCTTCTTCCTGATTCGCCCAGTAAGGCGATGCAAAAAGGGATCCCTCGATCACCACGGAAATTCCGTCTCTCGAAGTAACATTCACAGTAAATGGAACTTCTTGGCCTTGAGCATTCCAAGTTTCAAGGCGAAAGAAGTTGGCCACCTTCGGATAACGGAAATAGATCTCCTGTTCGCCGATCACGCTCCATCTTTTGCCGAAGCAAAAGACAAAAGCGATATTGGCCGGCGGCACAGTGAACCTGCAGATGCTCCACCACCAAGCACCGAAAGCGAGAAGTGCGAGAATCGCAAATCCGACAAGGACACAGATCCCGATCGGATTGCTGACAAAGTTTCTGAAAACATCCGACATCGGAATCTCTCCTTGAAGTCTTTGCGTCTAATCAGTTTCCTGAAGACTCAAAGATAGTTGTTGTTTGTTTAGGTACTGCCTCATAGTATAGCAAAATTATATTAAATTGTCAATATTAGCACTAAAACAGAATTACAAAAAAAATCCGCCCAGAAACCATATGGTTCCAGGCGGACATTGCGCTCCTTGAAGCGCTTCTAGTACTTCTTGGTCCCAGACACGACGATCGTGCCCGGACCCTGGTCGTTGAAGCGGAAGATGATGATGTCCCCTGGGACAGGAACCCTCATCCTCTGCAGATCGACCCAGTAGACCCCCTTCTTCCAAGTGATCTCACCGTTCGGGACGTCATAGAAGCCAACGTCCAGACGCCGATTAGTCGTACCGACAGCGAGGACTTCCGTGTCGGGTGCCACCTTGAAGTATCCGGTGGTCCTGCACAAGCCGACAGGCACCTCGAACTGCTGACTGTAGCCCTGACCGACATCGATGCATTTGGAAGGGTCGTAGACCTTGACAGGAGTGTCATCCCCGACGAGCACCGAGCTCGTCCCGTCGCGCTGCCCCTTGTCGTAGATCATCTTGCCGCCGACACTCGCGAGGGCGAGGACGGCGATGACAGCGAGAACCCGATAAGCGACCTTCTTCGCCTGCGTCATGGACAGATCTCCGTTTTTCCTGAACCTTGGGAATTTGATCTTGGTGATGACTCTGCGAACTAGAGAGACGAAAGTGCCGACAATAAGCATCGTGCCGACAAACGACCACCTCGAAACAGCACGATCTGGTGCGGCAATCACTTTCGTAGTAGCTGGTCGGACAATCACTTTCGTAGTAGCCGAACTCCTCGATGAACGATTACGAACCGGCGCCCTTACGGGACCGGTTGCACCGGCATCAGCCTTGGGCGCTGGTGACGGTGCAGGTGGAGCTGATCTCCTCTGAGCGAGAATCTCTCTTGCCCTTGCGCCCCTTGGGTCGAAGACCCTAGCAATGTCTGACAATTCAGCTTCCGACATTGCCTCCAAATCTTCATCTGCCATCCTTACACTCTCTTTCTCCTCCTTTCGGAAGAAGTTGTTTTTGGGTGTGAAAAGAACTGTCTATTATACTAGCAGATAGTTATTAATTTGTCAAATCTAAAAAATAGATATAATATTAAAAAGCAATCCAATGCCGAGGTGGCGAAATGGCAGACGCAACAGCTTTAGGAGCTGTCGCCGAAAGGCGTGCAGGTTCAAGTCCTGTCCTCGGCACAATACAATTAAAAAATAATCAAATTTATGGAAAAACTAACGCCAGAATATACGGGTGAGGAAAGGAGAGAAGATCATGATCTTCGCGATGTAATTAATGAATTAAAGGAAGAAGGAATAGACACTAAAACCATAGAAGTCATGGTTGATCAGGGCTATGTAAATATGTCGCCAGAAGAAATAAATGAAAAAGAAGAATTAAGAAAAAAACTAGCCGCCGCATATGATATGCCAGAAAATACCCACTGGGATGTTTTAATGGAAAAAGTTAAAGGAATATTAGACAGAAACCAAGAAGAGTAAATTATTTTCTCCTTCTTCCATGAAACGCTTCATGGATTTCTTTAAGCTCCTTATTGGTTAGGTGAGTATAAACCTGGGTAGTAGAAATGTTTGAGTGCCCCAGCATTTCTTGCACCGATCTCAAATCAGCTCCATTAATAAGAAGGTCAGTCGCAAACATATGTCTTAATTGATGAGGAGTAACTCTTTTAGAAATCCCAGACTTTACCGCATATTTTTCTATCATTCTTTGAACCGCCCTAGGAGTAATCTTGCCTAAAACTTTTCCTTTTTTATTCAAACTTACAAATAAAAACTCTTCCGCATCTCCCCTTTTTTCAACATATTTAGTTATTGCCTCTTTCGCACTATCAGACAAAAAAACCACCCTTAATTTATTTCCCTTTCCCCTTACAGATAATTCCCCTCTTTTAAAATCTAAATATCTAGATAAATTACACAGTTCAGACAAACGAAGCCCAGTTGAAAAAAGAACCTCCAAAATAGCCCTATCCCTTAAAGCTCGCAAACCATCACCCTCTGGAGCCTTCAATAATCGAACCATGTCTGAATATTCTGGAATATCTATTTGCCTAGTTCCCATCTTTGGCAATTCTATTTTATCCGGTGAAAAAACTTTAATATCTCTTTTAATTAAATATTTCAAAAAATTTCTTATAGCAATCGCATAATAACTTTGCGTTATTCTTTTTAAAATTTCTCCATTAAATTTTTTAGCTCTCGCTAAGTGGACACGAAATTCGCGCACGCTCTCTTCTGTAAAATCTTTAATGTCTTTTATTTTTGAAAACTCAATAAAGCTCTTTAAATATCTCTCGTAATTTTCGCGAGTTTTAAAAGACCTATTTTTTTCTATTTCTAAATAATCTAAATATTCTTTTAAGTATTTCTGGATATCCGCCATAAGAAAATTATACCTTATTTAAAAAAATATTTTGCGACATAAATAAAAATACCTAAAAATTTTCCAAGATATAGAATTAGTTGGTATTTTGCTATAATATTAATATTCCGAAAAGTAAATATATTTAAATACGACAAATGAAAATACTATACAAAAACATAGTTTGGGCTATTATCTCTCTCGCAATAATTTCTTTCGTTTTTTCTTTTTTCTTTTCTAGCACTCCAGCAACTGAAAATTTCAATCTCAATAAACTTGCTGAAAAGATAAATCAAAATGAGGTTAAAAAAATCACCCTCATCGGCAATAATTTAAATATAGAATTTAAAGATGGAAAGATTGCTTCAACAAAAAAAGAAGTTGAAACCAGCCTTTCTGACACTTTAAAAAATTATGGCGTTGATCCTTTCGCTTTAAGAAATGTTGAGCTTGAAGTTAAAGACGAACCGAATTCAGGATTTTGGCTTGGAGTCATAATCCCATCTATTCTTCCAATACTTATAATAGGAACCATTATCTTTATGACTCTGCGCCAAGCCAAATCTGGCGCCGGACAGATGTTTAATTTCGGGAGATCAAATATAAAACTTTTTGCCCCAAATAAAGACAGGGTTACTTTCAAAGATGTAGCTGGTCTTAAAGAATCAAAACAAGAATTAGAAGAAGTGGTAGATTTCTTAAAAAATCCAAAAAAGTTCTTAGATCTTGGAGCCAAGATTCCAAGAGGAGTTCTTCTAATGGGTTCTCCGGGAACTGGTAAAACATTACTTGCCAGAGCCGTTGCGGGAGAATCTGGTGTCCCCTTCTTCCACATATCAGCTTCTGAATTTGTAGAAATGTTTGTCGGAGTTGGAGCTTCTCGAACTAGAGATGCATTCGCCACAGCCAAAAGAGCTGCCCCATCAATCCTCTTCATAGATGAAATAGATGCCATTGGTCGCGAGCGCGGAACAGGAGTTGGTGGTGGACACGACGAAAGAGAGCAAACCTTAAACCAGATACTTGTTGAAATGGATGGATTTGAAAGAGAAGCAAGAGTTGTCGTGATAGCAGCCACAAACAGACCAGACGTTTTAGATGCCGCACTTTTAAGACCAGGAAGATTCGATAGAAGAGTTATGCTTGATCTCCCCGACCTTAAAGACAGAGAAGAAATCTTAAAGATTCACGCTAAAGGTAAACCGCTAGAGCAAGGAATTAATTTCAAAAAGATTGCCACCAGAACTCCAGGATTTTCAGGCGCAGATCTAGCCAACTTAATGAATGAAGCTGCAATTCTCACTGCCAGAAAAAATAAGAAAATAGTTTCCGAAATGGATATACTAGAATCAGTTGAAAAAGTTCTTCTCGGACCAGAAAGAAAAGGCAGAGTGATTTCTGAAAATGAAAAATCCAAAACAGCTTATCATGAAGCAGGTCACGCGCTCGTCGCAGCATCGCTTAAAGATTCTGACCCCGTCCATAAAGTTTCCATCATAAGTCGTGGCCAAGCAGGAGGTTACACCTTAAAGCTTCCGCTAGAAGAAACGCACCTCAAAACAAAGAAACAGTTTTTAAACGATATGGCAGTTATGTTTGGAGGATATTCCGCAGAAGAATTAATCTTTGGAGAAGTTTCAACTGGCGCATCATCAGATTTGAAAAACGCCTCCAGAGTAGCCAAAGCAGTTGTCACTAAATATGGAATGAGTGATTTAGGACCAATCACTTTCGGCAAGTCTCAAGAATTAATTTTTATGGGTAAAGAGATGAACACAGAAAAAGATTATTCAGAAGAAGTTGCTCGCAAGATTGACGCAGAAATATTTAAGCTAATAGACATCGCCCATGAAACAGCTAAGAAAATATTAAAGTCTAGAAAGAAAGTCTTAGATTCAATTGCTAAAGTCTTAATCGAAAAAGAAACACTAGAGCAAGACGAATTCTATGACATCTTAAAACCTTTCAATCTCAAACCAATAGCCATAATGTCTTAATAAAAAATCCCCCACTTCGGGGGATTTTTTATTTTGTCGGTGCGGCAGGGATCGAACCTGCGACCCGTGACTTATAAGATCACTGCTCTGCCACTGAGCTACGCACCGAAAAACAACACCTAAGACAATTGATATTATAATTAAAAACTCATAAAGAGCAAATTAGTTTTAGTCTTCCTCTATTTAATAAATTTGCGTTTTTATCATTTCATTATAGAATATAAAAAGCATTTTATATCCCAATATGCGCGCTTAGCTCAGCGGCAGAGCAACTCGTTTACACCGAGTGGGTCGGGGGTTCAATTCCCTCAGCGCGCACAATTTTAATATGCCATCATTTAAAAAAACAATTTCTAGCCAATATGATTCTAAAAATTTAAATTGGCAAAAAGAAGGATCCGTAGACTCCCCTACGAGAATATTTTTTAGAGAATATCTCAAATCAAACTTCATCGATATAAGAAATAAAATAGTTTTAGATATAGGAAGCGGAACTGGACACCTAGTTAAGCTTTTAAAAAATCTTGGCGCAAAAGAGATGTATGGTATAGAACCATCAAAAAACAACATAAAACTATCTAAAGAGAATTTTCCAGAGATGAAAGTTTTTCTAAATACATTGGAAAAATTCCGAACAAAAAAACAGTTTGATGTAGTGGTATCTATAATGGCATTTGAACATATAAAAAACATCAAGCTTGCCTTCAGAAAAATCCATAAGCTCTTGAAAACTGGTGGATATTTCTATCTTATTTTCGGCGATAAAGATTATCACTCAACAGAAAGGTTCGGTTACAGCATAAAAACTAATGATTTAAAAAATGGAGAAATTCAAGTTTTTACCAAACGCCCATACGGAACACTTCAAGACATATTTAGACCAATCAAAAATTTTATAGATGCATCTGATGAGTCTGGATTAAAATTAGAAAAACACATACCGTTAAAACCCAATAATAATCTAATAAAAAATGAACCTAAATATGAAGCATTTAAAGATATAGCACTTTGTCATTTAATGATATTTAAAAAATAATACGGCAATTGCCGTATTATTTTTTTACAAACACGTCACCACTTCCCTATTCAATAATAAATAATACATTGACAAATCATAAAACAAATGTGAAACATCACATTTTATAAATAAATTGTTTCACAGTGTTTTACACATATTTTATTGTGAAAATTTGTTACAAACTGTTTCACGTGAAACATTATTGAGTGTATTTTTTATTATTTATTTTAAAATAAAAATGTTTCACGTAAAACACGAAAATTAAAATATCTTTATATTATAAAAATTATCTACCCAAGTACGATTGTTTAACGGCAAACATATTTTATATATTTTACAAAATACACCGTTAAATATATTAAAAAAATAAAAATCATAAATCATCATTGTTTCACGTAAAACATTATCGATAATTTTATAATTATAAAATTAATTGTTTGACGTAAAACAATTAGTAATAATATATTTCAATAAAATACATGTAGATAAAAATGTTTCACGTTTTACAAGATTAAAAAATTATATAAAAAATATCTTTAAAAAAAGA
>CAZIWN010000002.1:123204-132815 GCA_964543265.1 uncultured Candidatus Saccharibacteria bacterium
TGTTTCACGTTTTACAAGATTAAAAAATTATATAAAAAATATCTTTAAAAAAAGAAAGAAAATGTTTCACGTTTTACATTAAATTTTAAACACTCAACATAATAAGGATTAAATCGATTTATATATTTTTAGTGTTTCACACTTGTTTTACACTTTGTCAAAATAAGTAAAATAAATTGTTTCACGAAATGTTTTACAGATAACCAATGGGTGAGTGTAAAACATTTAAAAATGTTTTACACTTATAAAAATGCAATCACATATAGTAATAGGTAAAATAGGTGAAGGTATTGCGGCAAAACATCTTCAATCTGCCGGATATAAAATAATACGGCAAAATTACAAAACCAAATTTGGAGAAATAGACATCATAGCTAAAGAGGGGAGTGGGGAATTGGTTTTTGTTGAAGTTAAAACTCTTATGAAATCTAACCACTTAAAACCGGAAGACAATCTAACTAATTCTAAACTTAAAAAATTTAAAAGAATTTGTGAATATTATGCCAACAATAATCAAAAAGAATTTAAAAATAATCTTGGCTATAGGGGAGACTTAATAGCTATCGAAATAGAAGATATTAATTATCCAGAAAAAAATTTACTTAATCATTATAAAAATATTTTCTAAACATTCTAAATAAAAAAACATCCGCCATTGGCGGATGTTTTTTTATTGTCCTCGCTGCTCCGGCTGACCACCGCGAATCTCCCTATATTTATCTTTATATTTTAAAATAGTTTTTTCTATTTCTGAATTTGAAACTTCATTTCTGAAAAAATCCACAGCATGAATTCCATCATAAATATCTAATTTGTTTTCTAATTTATAAATTGCATCTCTCCACACAATAGCTTTTTCATATTGTCCTAAATTTTTTGCTTTCAATTCTTCTTGCTTCATCATATCTAAAAATGCAAAATAAACACCTCGCTCTTCACCACCTAATTCTAAAGTTCTGTTTTTAAACGGAATCCTTAAAATTGAATTTTGATTATTCATCATTTGAGAAATTTTTCCCGATCTTTGCCACTCAAAAGCGGTCGAAACTATTTCTTCATAAAATTTTCTCGCCTTATTTAAACTCTCATCGCTTAAGTCGGGGAGTGATCTTAAGGCATCCATAACTAACCAGGCACCATACTCAATCATCTCAACACTCCACCAAGGTTTTGCTGATGCCCAAAAAAACTGATCGCTCGAAACAGCTATATCTAATTTATTTCTAGCAATTTCAAAATCAGATCCTTCATTTGTTCTTGAATAAAATTCTTTCAAAGTGAAATTTAAAAATTCCCACTGCATTTTGTGAATTGAATTTTCTGGATCATTCCAAGTTAAAAATTGAATTCCATTTTTAATATCTTTAGCCGACGACGCCCAAGTAGACTCTATCAACCCCACCTCTTCTGTATTTGGATAATAATTTTCCAATTCAGAAAGTCCTAAAAATTCAAAATTTTTATTAGAAAAAGATTCTTCTAAAATCTTCTCTAGTCCCGGCCTATGATGACCAAAAGTTTCTCCATCCATTGCTGTTACTAAATATCTTTCACTAGATAATTCATCTTTCATAACCTCCAAGAAAGAGGATGAATCCCTAACCACGGCGCTCATTATTAAATTACTAGCACGCCTTTCTCTGAAAAAAACCTTTAAATTGGAATTTTTTATTTTATATATCTTCTTGTAATCAATGACATTTTCTGGACCATAAGCTATTTCATCCAACAAAACATACGAAAAACCTAATTCTTCTAAGATTGGGATGAGTTTATTACTCCAAGCCATCTCGGGAGGGAAGAATCCTTTTATTTTAATATCTTCTCCGAAAAAAGATTTTAAAGATTTTAAATTTTCACTTATTTGCCTTCTTATTTCTTTTTCTGGAAGCAAAGGAAGTAATGCATGATATTTTGCAGAAGCAACTAGCTCTATTCTTCCAGCGGCAATTAATTCTTTTGTCTTATTAAATACATCGTCATATCCGTGAATATCAAAAAGATCCAGCAATGAACCGGAAATATTTAAATTAATTTTTCCGCTCTTGCTGTTGCTTAAAATATCTAAAATCTTCCTATAACTCTGATTAGTTACGGCCTCTAATATTTCCGGCTTCTGATTTGCCGGTTGATAAAAATGTAAAAAATTTGCCCACTTCATAAATTATTTTTTTTCTAAATCCCTTAATCTAAATCCCTTAGCTAAAAAGAATATTCTAGAATACTCTCTAGCTGATTCATCCCACGAAAAATCCTGGCTCATAGCTCTCTTTTGGATTTCTGTCCAAACTTTTTTATTTCTAAAGTTCTCAAATGCTCTTATTATAGAAATAAGTAAGGCATTTGAATCGAAATCATTAAAAACAAAACCGGTGCCGATATTTTCTGTCGCATTAAAATCTATAACAGTATCAGCAAGTCCGCCAGTATTCCTAACAACCGGTATAGCACCATATCTCATAGCCTCTATTTGAGTTAATCCGAATGGCTCAAATTTTGAAGGTACCAAAAAAGCATCTGCTCCGCTAAAGATTAAATGGGGGAGTATCTTATCAAATTTTAAATGAGCACCAACTCGTCCAGGGTATTTTTTCTCTAAATCTTGGAAAAATCCCATATACTTTCCGTCTCCCTCTCCCAAGATAGCAAATTGCACATCTAATTCCTTAATTAAAACATCAGCAATAGGAAATAAAAGATCCAACCCCTTTTGTTCAAAAAATCTAGAAACAATCCCTAAAAGGAACTTACCGTCATTAACATCCAATCCAAATCTAGACTGTAGCTCTGCTTTATTCTTCTTTCTTGCGTCAATATTTCTAACATTATAATTGTGAGCTAAAAACTTATCAGTCTCTGGATTATATTCATCATAATCAATTCCATTTAAAATTCCGTAAACGCGAGATTTCTTTTCCCTCAACAATCCATCCAAAAGCTCACCGTACTGCTCCGTCATTATTTCTCTGGCGTAATTTTTAGAAACAGTAGTAATTAAATCTGAATAAATTATACCCCTCCTCATTCCATTTATCTTCAAAAGCCTTGGATCGTAAAACGACGGCATAGGGGATTGACCATCATCATAATCAAGCTCAGAAACAAATCTATGATCAAACATTCCCTGATAATATAGGTTATGGATCATAAAAATTGAAGCAATTGGTCCCAAAACAGCATCATCCTTAAATTCTGTCCTCAAATAATTACACAAAAAACCAGTTTGCCAGTCCGAAGCAATTATAATATCAGGCACCCAAGACTTATTTTTCCTTAAAAACTCCAAAACACCCCTAGAAAGCAAAGCCCATCTAACAGCGTCGTCCCCATATCCATATATATTAGAGCGCTGCTCATAATACTCTTGATTTTCAAGAAAATAAGTAAAAACGCCCTTAAAGTTATCTATATCCTTATTTTTAGAAGGATCGAAAAATTTAACATTACATACAAGTTCTTTTGGCTGATTCTCCACAGATCCATCACTACCGGTAGGAACCTTTAATCCCTCAAGCGCCATATCCATAGGAAATCTCTCTTGATCTATCCCAGCATATTTAGGGATAAAAACCCTAGCATCGTAACCTAAATTTTTTAATGCTTTTGGCAAAGAATACATAACAGCCCCCAATCCTCCGGCCTTAACATAGGGCATCGCATCCGTTGCGACAAATAAAACCCGACTTACGGATTTTTGCTTAAAAATATTCATTTTCTAAAGTTTAACCCACTTTTTGATTTTTTTCAAAGAATATACTAAAATATAGCAAAGAAAAAATAAGAGTTATTTCAACTTATCTTAAATTCAGCGAGTTAAGGAGCCACGACGAAACCGTATGGCATCGTCATACCGTGAGGAGTGGCGACAAAAACGCAGCGAATTTCAGAGAAGTTGCTCCGCTTCCATAGCTCAATGGTAGAGCAGCTGCCTCTTAAGCAGTTGACCAAGGTCCGATTCCTTGTGGAAGCACCAACCATACATATGATTAGCCTCCAAACAGAGCTAAAAAATATAAACGGCCTCTCTCCCACGATAGCTAGTAAATTAAAGTATCTTGGAATACAAACAGTTAAGGAATTAATCTTTAATTTCCCTAACCGATACGAAGATTTTTCAAAAACAATAAAAATATCGGAACTTAAGGTTAATGAACCAGCCACAATCTCTGGTGAGGTTAAAAAAATAGACATTAAAAGAACCTGGAAAAGAAGGATGGTGATAGTTGAAGCTTTAATAGTGGATGATTCGGGAGCCATAAAAGCAACATGGTTTAATCAGCCATATGTAGGAAAAATTTTAAAAGTTAATTCTTTCTATAATTTTTCCGGAAAACTTTCCTCCGGTGGCAGAGAAATATATTTATCAAACCCGTCATACGAACCAGCCATATCAAAATCCGAAATAAAACACACAGCTGGACTAATCCCTATCTATTCAGAAACAAGGGGTTTAACCTCAAGAGGTATTAGATACATTCTAAAACCAATCCTTTCGGACGTAGAAGAGGTAAAAGAATTTATTCCGGAAGATATTTTGAAATCAAATAAAATTCCCGAAATAAATTCGGCCATAAAAAAAATACACTTTCCAAAAAATAAAGAAGAGATTGATTCTGCAAAAAAAAGATTTTCTTTTGAAAATATTTTTCTACTTGAACTAAATAATATAAAAACCAAGCTCGATATGGAGAGAGAAAAAGCCCACAATCTAGGAATAGAGAAGGAAGAGGTTGAGCTTTTAATAAAAAAACTTCCGTTCGAATTAACCAAAACCCAAACTAGAAGCCTTTATGAAATAATAGGCGATCTTAATAAAAACCATCCAATGAATAGATTATTGGAGGGCGACGTAGGATCTGGAAAAACCATAATAGTGGCAATCGCCGCAATCCTCACGGCTCAAAAATCGAAACAAGTTGCGCTCATGGCGCCGACCGAAGTTTTAGCCCTACAACATTTAAATACTTTTCAAAAAGTTTTTGGCACATATTTAAAATCAGAAAAAATAGGATTTGGCATTTTAACCAGCGGCCTAAAACAAAAAGACAAAAAAGAAATAAAATCTAAAATAGTTTCTGGTGAAATAAAAATAATAATAGGAACCCATTCCTTAATTCAAAAAGATCTTATTTTTAACGATTTGGGGCTTATTATAATAGACGAACAACATCGTTTCGGAATAGAACAGCGCGGAGCGCTAGTTAAATCAGAAGTTTCCCACGCCAATGAAGAAAATAAAATTTTGCCCCACTTTCTCTCAATGAGCGCCACACCAATTCCAAGAACACTAGCCCTGACTCTATTTGGAGATTTGGAGCTATCTATAATAGATGAGCTTCCTAAAGGCAGGAAACCGATTCTCACTAAACTAGTTCCAAACGAAAATAGAGCCAAAGCATATAACTTCGTCAAAGAAAAAATACGAGAAGGTAGGCAGGTATTCGTAGTCTGTCCAAGAATAGAAAAATCAAAACCGGATGAAAACGAAAAAGAAGTTTCTAATAAAATTCCCGATAAATGGAAAGATGCAAAAACAATAGAAGAAGAATACGAAAATCTGTCTAAAAATATTTTTCCAGAATTCTCCGTTGGATTCATCCACGGAAAAATAAAATCAGAGGAAAAAGAAAAAATAATGAAGAATTTTAAAGACAATAAAATCCAAATTTTAATAGCCACCTCTTTAATAGAGGTTGGCATAGATGTTCCCAATGCCACAATTATGATAATTGAAGGATCGGAATACTTCGGCCTATCACAACTCTATCAATTACGTGGAAGAATCGGCCGCGGAGAACATCAATCATTTTGTCTTCTTTTTTCGGATTCAAAAAATGCAAGCTCCAACTCAAGATTAAATGCTCTTATTAAAGCTAAAAATGGTTTTGAGTTAGCAGAAATCGATTTGAAGCTTCGTGGACCAGGGGAAATTTTAGGAGATAAGCAAACCGGCCTGCCAGATATAGCCATGGATGCCTTAAAAGATATAAAACTTATAAAATCAGTTAGAGATTCTGTAGTAAAAATTTTAAAAAAAGATAGGGAACTAGAAAACTATCCAGCCCTTCGTCACAAAATTAGCGAATTCCAAAAACAAATCCATTTAGAATAAATTTCAAAATTCAAATTTTTAATTTAAAAAGAAACGAAGCAAGCGCTTCTTAAAATTAAAAGTGAAGATGGGGTGAGTGAGGGGAATCGAACCCCCATCACCGCTGCCACAGAGCGGCGCTTTACCACTAAGCTACACCCACCATGACTTATATATTAAGTCTTATTTTGTAAATGTCAAAAATTTAATCTAAAAAAGAACTCCCGAGGCCACGCTGTGCGCGCAACCTCGAGAGCCTGTGTAGGTCGGACCAGAGGAAAAACGCAAGGGGTTCTCGGGAAAAGGGGAAGAAGAAGGAATGATTGGAGTTTTTGCGTGTTTGCACACAACCCTGGCGCCAATCAACTGGTCCTACACCAACACTATAATATAACTATATAAATAAAGCAAACGTTACTATTTGTGCCGCGGGGGTGAATCGAACACCCAACCAATCGCTCTTCAGGCGAATGCTCTACCATTGAGCTACCACGGCATAACATTAATATACCAAAAATGTATAACAAATCCTAAATTATTTCTAGAAAAAACTCAACTTCCAAGAATCTACCAGACAACAAATCTTGATAAAAAGTCTTAAAAATTTTCCGCCTTAAACGCTTAAAAAATATAGTCAATTGTTAATAACTTTTCTTATTTATTTTTAAAATTTTCAAGAGTAAAATTGAGCTTAAGGGTCAAAAAATTATCCAAGTCCAAATCCATCATGTCTCAAACAAAAAACAAGGAAGCATCTTCGGTAAGCAGAATGACTGACAATAAAATTAATGCATCGTTTTCAGATAATGCGCTGAAGATGATGAAAAAAAGATACCTCTTCACTAAGCCGAACGGCCTACAAGAAACTCCAGCAGAGATGTTTAGGAGAATTGCTAAAGCTTTAGCTGGTGTTGATAAAAAATACGGCAAAAGTGATGAATTTATCACTAAAACAGAAAATGACTTCTTTGAGATAATGGCAACAAAAGAATATACCCCAGCAGGTAGAACCCTAACCAATGCAGGAACAGGAACAGCCCTTATCGCTAATTGTATAGTGCTTCCAATAATGGACAGTATGGAAAGTATTTTTTCTACGCTAAAAGACGCATCCCTTCTTCAACAAGCCGGTTCTGGACTTGGATTTGATTTTTCACACTTAAGACCAGCTCTATTCTCCACAAAGAAATCCAGGGGAGTTTCCTCTGGTCCAGTTTCTTTTTTAAAGGTTTACAATGAAGCTTTTAGCGTCATTAAACAGCAGGGGCGTCATGGAGCCAATATGGCCATGATGGAAGTGACTCATCCAGATATTTTAGATTTTATAAGGTGCAAAGAAGTTGAAGGATCTATTAGAAATTTCAATATCTCAATCAAGGTGACTGACGACTTCATGAGGGCGGTTACCGAAAAACCAAATGAACAATGGTTCACTACTTGGAATGGTCAGAAAATGAAACCAAGAAGAGTAATTAGGACCAACGACGGAAACGTTGTTGCTGTTGAAGAAGTTGATATCACGGCTAAACAATTATTCGACGAATTAGTTCATAGCGCTTGGTCAAACGGAGAACCGGGAATAGTCTTCATAGATGAAGTTAATAGAACCAATCCTCTCCCTGGACTTGGCAGCATCGACTGCTCAAATCCTTGCGGAGAGCAATTCCTCCACCACTACGACAACTGCAACCTGGGATCAATTAATCTAGCCGTCTTTGTTAAAGAAAAGATGGATAAAAAAGGAAATGTCATTCCATTTATAGATTATGAGAGGTTAAAATTTGTATCCAAAACAGCCACTAGATTAATGGATAACGTCATAGATCTTTTTGATTTTCCAGTTAAGCAAGTAACAGAACTTGCCAATAAAAATAGAAGAATAGGATTGGGAATAATGGGCTTTGCAGACTTACTCTACCAAATGAATATTCCTTATAATTCAGAAAAGGGTAGGGAAATAGCAGAGAAAGTTATGAAAACAATCCAAGACGCATCTCATAAAGCATCTATGGATATCGCCAAAGAAAAAGGTGAGTTCGAAAACACTCCTCTATCTATATATGGAAAAAAGAAAATCAAAATGAGGAATGCTGCCCTCACTACGGTTGCCCCAACCGGATCAATTTCTATGATGTATGATTGTTCTTCTGGAATCGAACCAAACTTTGCTCTCGCGTATATTAAACAAGATAAGGACGGCCATAAATATCACTACTTTAATAGATTTTTTGATGCTCAACTTAAAAAATACAAATTATCTTCAGAAAAAATACAAGAAATAAGAGAAACGGTAATTAATACTGGAAGTGTTCAATCTCTTAAAGATCTCCCAGAGGATTTCTTAAAAACATTTGTAGTTTCTATGGATATTTCTGCTAGCGACCATATGGAAATGCAGGCCGCCTTCCAGAGAAACGTAGATAATTCAATTTCGAAGACTATCAATTTCCCAAATAGCGCCACGGAAGAAGATGTTTTTAATGGATACGTTACCGCCTGGAGATTAAAATGTAAGAGTGCCACAGTTTACAGAGATGGCAGTAGAAATGTACAAATCTTAAATATTGGTGACGAGAAAAATATTAAATCCACAACAGAAATTCCCGGTGAAGCAAAAGAGAAAAGAGAAGATATCTCCTCAAACCTCAATCTCAAAATGGATGAACATCGTCTTTCGCCAAAAAGCAGGCCATCAATGATGCATGGTAAAACTTATAAAATAAAAACTGGTTATGGAAATCTTTACGTAACCATAAACGACGACGAAGCCGGAGTACCTTTCGAAATCTTTGCCACAATAGGAAAAAGTGGCGGATTCTTCCAAGAGCAAAGCGAAGCTATTTGTAGAATGATTTCTCTATCCTTAAGATCTGGAGTTAAAATCGAGCAAGTAATAGAGCAGCTAAAGGGCATAAGAGGCCCTATGCCGGTCCTAACAGAGAAGGGGACTGTTTTATCCCTTCCAGATGCAATAGGTCAATTAATAGAGGAACACGTTAAGACTCAGGCGGAGATAAAAGCAGCTGAACCAAAAAAAGAAAAGCTTGAGAATAGTTTAATTCAAAAAACTATATCTGTTTCAGCCAACGAAAATCCAATCAACAACATAGCCAAGAAAGCCATAGCAGACTTTGGAATGATGCCTGGTTGTCCAGATTGCGGAAACGCACTCACTTTCGGAGAAGGATGTTTGTCTTGTAAGAGCTGCGGATATTCTAGATGCGTTTAGTGAATAATTAAATCCGAATATAAAACCGCCACTTAGTTGGCGGTTTTATATTATTGGAGCGGATAAGGGGAAGCAAACAAATTTCTTATCAATAAGAAATTTTTAAAACCCAGCGGTTTTAATATTTCCGCCACGGTAAAACTCCCGTTTTCCCGACCCCTTTCCCGTTCGATTCCCCGCATCTATTCTCTAATAAAAAATCCACATAAAGTGGAAATTTATCTTATTGGAGCGGATAAGGGGAATCGAACCCCTGGCTTCAGCTTGGAAAGCTGAGGTATTGCCATTATA
>CAZIWN010000003.1:0-62593 GCA_964543265.1 uncultured Candidatus Saccharibacteria bacterium
AAATAATCCACGAGGAGAGTCTGGTAGACCATATCGCGAGAATCTTTAGGTTTTAGCTTTAAATTCCCATCTACTTCGTTACAGTCTTAAATACTTCCCTCGAAGTATTTAATTATTAATACATCTCGGTCGCATTTAAGCCCAAGCCTTGTATATGGGAATTTATTTTCTATCAATCCCTCAGACCCACCCTTCATTAAATTCCACTAGATTTTTAAAAAACTAAATTTGTGCGCCCATGGGAAGTGAACGTCGTCCCTCGACTTGGCTCGGGACTCTTTCAAAACCCTCGGTTTTGAATAATTTCCTATACGGAGGGAAACCGGCAGCTTTCCCTCCGAACCACCCTTTGTTCAATTCCACTAGATTTTTAAAAAACTAAATTTGTGCGCCCATGTGGAATTGAACCACAATCTCAGCCTTCGCAGGGCTACGCTCTATCCGTTGAGCTATGGGCGCAGTTTATCTATTCAAGATTAACCGATTAAATAAATGACGGCAATATTCGTACGAGATAAATTGATTTATTAAGATAAAATAGATAAGATAATTACTTAGAAGCGGGCGTCGTATAGTGGCCATTATGCGACCTTGCCAAGGTCGAGATGGGAGTTCGATTCTCCTCGCCCGCTCAAAACTAAACTAATCTTCTTTCTTTAGGATAACGCTTATAAAGAATATAAATGCCGCAGAGGCAACTATTACTGGTCCTAAATCTAAATTAAATTTAGAACTAATTATTAATCCAGAAATTACGGAAATCAGAGCCACAAGAACAGAGGTTAAAATATCCAGATTTAGACTTTTGGCTAAATTTCTAGAAGTTGCCGCTGGAATAATTACGAGCGAACCCATTAAAAGCACTCCTAAAAATTTTAGTCCTAGAATTATTGCGACAACAAAACAAAGCAAGAAAGTTAGATTAATTAAGGAAGTATTTATTCCTGAAACTCTGGCAATATCTTCGGAAATAAAAGATAGTGTAAATTTTGATTTGAGTTTCAAGATTAAAATAATAATTACAATCGAGGATATAATTCCAAAGATTGATTCATTAAGGGTGAGGTTTTGAATATTTCCAAATAAAGCATCTAACAATTCCTCTCCTGAATTAATAAGCAAGCTACCCAGGGCCAGAGAGGCAGAGAAGATGACGCCAATAACTGTTTCTGCTGAAATTTTTGTTCTCCTTTCTAGCGCCCAAACAAGCAGAGCTCCTAAAAGCAAAGCTAGTCCTCCCCCGATTAAGGGATCGATGCTAAACATTACAGCCAAACCAAGACCAGGAAGGGCGATATGACTCATGGCGTCTGCCGCTAGGGTCATCTTGCGAGTTAAAGCAAAAACCCCAACAATACCCGAAAGAGCTGCGACAAATATAATGGAAATTATTCTTAAAAATTCTAAATTAATTATTTGATCCATAAAATTAATTACTTGGTTTATCTAAATCGTGAAGATGGTGCATTACTCTCGAGCCATATAATCTATCTAAAACTTCTGGGGTTAAGGTTGAGTGCGGATCTCCCACACAGGAGAGTGATTTATTTAAACAGATAACCTTATCAGCGTAACGACCAACTAAATTAAGATCGTGTGAAATAAAAATAAGGGTGAACCCTTTTTCGTCTTGAAGATGGTGAAGTGTTTGATAGATCTGTTCTTCTCCCGGCAGATCAACACCGGAAGTTGGCTCATCAAAAAGAAGAAGATTTGCATCACCTATTAAAGCGAATGCGATTAATGCCCTTTGCAATTCTCCTCCGGACAATTTAGCTAATGGCCTAGATAATTTATCGCTATTTAAGTGAACTAATTTTAAAGCTTCAAAAATATGATTTCTTTTAATTTTAGAAATATCGCATTTAAGAGATAGGAAGTCTTTAAGTGTGATTGTTAGATTTCTTTCTAAATCTATTCTTTGAGGAACATATCCAATCTTAATTCCATTACCCCATTCGATCACTCCCTTATTATAAGAGGTGGATCCGATTAAGCATTTAAATAGAGTTGTCTTACCAGATCCATTTGGACCAATTATGGCTACCGACTCACCTTTTAAAACATTAAAAGAGAGGTTTTTTAAGATAACCTCTTCACCAAAACTAACCCCCAAATCATTGACTTCTAGAGCTTTTTCTGCCATAATTTATTTCGATAAAAGACTTTTAGCTTGATAGCTTATTTACTTGATTTATTCTATCCTAAATCTATATCTTTTAAAAGTCTGTGATTTTAAAAGATGGCTTAAATTAAGGTAACTTTTAATCATTTTATTCGTTCTATATGATAGAACACGAAGATATTTTAATAGAGGGAGCTTCGAAAGGAAGCCAATCAGACTTTGCTAAGTTATATGATGCATATATAGAACAAATCTATAGATTCGCATATTTTAAGCTTAGTAATAAAAAAGATGCTGAAGATTTGGCCCACGATGTTTTTTTAACTGCGTGGCAGAATATGCCAAATTTCATATCTATGGGCCACCCCTTTTCAAGCTGGCTATATAAAATAACTAAAAATAAAATAATAGATCGCTGGAGAGGAAAGAAAAACAATATCAGCACAGAGACGATGAAAGAAAACGGTCAAGAAATAGAGTTTTCTTCTAATTTAGTTGAAAAACTAAATACTGATATGACTTCTGAGGTGGCAATTTCTGCAGTGAAAAAGCTGGACCACATAAAACAAGAGGTTATGTTTTTGAAGTATGTTTCCGAAATGGATACTAAGGAAATTGCGAAGGTGATCGGAAAGACAGAAGGGGCAACAAGGGTGATATTGCATAGAGCCATACAAGAAGTTAAAACAAATTTAAATGAACAATATGGAGGAAATCTTGTCTAAAAAGTTAAAACAAGGAACATATCAAGAAATTGATAAGAATTTCACAGACGTTTCGAAGCGCCTGATTTTTGCTTCTTCTCAAATCAAGAGATTTTCTCTAAAAGAATATTTTACGGAGCATAGACTATCGTTATCTTTTTCGTTTGCAGCTGCCCTATTAACATTGGGTCTTTTGCAGGGAATAAATTATTTTAGAAATGACAATTCGCTTGCTATGTCTAAAAACGCACAAGCCACAAAGTCTGAGGATTTAAATCTAGATATTAAACTAAAAGAGATACAATATTTTTCCGACTCAAGAGATGAGGTGGCGGTACTTTTGAAAGAAATTAAAGATTTTGATTCTAGGCAATAAAAATAGATATGAAATTTAAGATGTTAAAAAATAATGTGTTTTGGCGCTTTTCTTTTTCGGCCGTATTAGCCGTTTGTTTTTTAACGTCAAATAATAGCGTTGCCCTAGCCCAATCTGATGAACTAATAAAATCTGCTAAAACAGAGGCTTCTAGCGCCGTGTCTAAAATATTAGATTTAAAAAATCAAAACCTAGATATAAAAGATAAAACAAAAATCGAGATATCTCTTAAAAAGCAAAGCTTAAGTAAAATAGTAGAGATAATGCTTCTTGAAACCAAACAATCAATTTCCAACCTAGAAGAAATAAAAGACATTGATTCTAAAATATTAGAGATTAGAGATGGTCTTGTTGTTTTTATGAATGATTACTCTATTGAATTAAGCGACTTGAATAAATCATTGCAGGATTCTCAAGACTTAGAGTCCTTAAAGATTATGACCCAGAAAGTTTCTGATATTAAGGAAAAATCTGATAAAGCAGATAAATTATCTGACGATCTTTCTTTGTTTTATGAAAATGGAAAGGCGGTTAGAATTGCTGAACAAAGATTCTCTAAAATCAGCAATCAGATTAAAAAGATGGGAATAAATTCTAAAGATGCGGAAACCATAGATATAATAATGAAAGACGCTTCTAAAAACATAAAAGAAGCTGGAGAGTTGGTGAGTGAAGGAGCTAAATATTTTTTACAAGAATCTGAAAATTTCAAAGATTTTATCGCTTCAGGTAATGGTGATATTTTAACAACTAAAGGAAAAGAAGATAAATATATAAAGACTTTAGCTCAGACATCGCTAGTTAAGATTAAGGTTGCATATAAAGGATTTATATCAATATCCGACATCATCAAATAAAAACACCCCGATATCGGGGTGTTTTTATTTGATTGCAATAAATTTTATTTATTGACTGCTTCTTTCAAGAGTTTTCCGGCTCTGAATTTTGGCTTAATGGAAGCTGGAGCCATTTTCTTTTCACCGGTTCTAGGATTTCTTACTTCTCTGGCTGCTCTTTTCATGGTTTTGAATGTTCCAAAACCAGTGATAGCAACTTCATCTCCCTTTGCAAGGGTCTTTGTAATTGTATCGAAGAGAGCTTCGACTGCTGCTTGAGCTTGTTTCTTTGTCTCAATCGCTGCTGCCTGCATAACTGCATCTATTAATTCGTCTTTTTTCATTTTTTTATTATTTTTAAATTATTTGGACTCGGTCTTTTGTTTATAAGTAAGCCTAGTCTCTTGTAAAACAAGGAGAAACGACCTTTCCTTGATACCTAGTCAGTATAATACATAGATTATCAAATTTACAACTACGAGTATTAACTCCCTCTTAGCGAGCATATTCCACCGCCCTTAGTTCCCTGATAACGTTAACCTTAATTTCTCCAGGATATTTCATTTCTGCCTGAATTTTACCAGCTATATCGCGAGCCATTTGTAAGGCTTTAAAATCATCAACCTTTTCAGGAACAACGAAAACCCTCATTTCCCTACCAGCAGAAAGCGCATAGGATGTGCGAACACCGTCGAAGCTATTAACTATGCGTTCCAAATCCTGCAATCTCTTTATATAAGCTTCAACCGTATCGCGCCTAGCTCCTGGACGAGCGGCAGATAAGGCATCTGCGGCTCCAACGATGAATGATTCTGGCGTGGAATATGGATATTCCTCATGATGACTTTCCATGGCTCGAATAACCGCTTCTTCAATTCCGTATTTTTTCAAAATTTTTCTTCCTAATTCAACATGGGTTCCTTCAACCTCATGACTGATGGCTTTACCTATATCGTGTAAAAGCGCTCCTTTTTTAGCGATCTCGACGTTAGCGCCAAGTTCAGCTGCAATTATTCCAGAAATATGAGCCATTTCTATAGAATGAACCAAAACATTTTGACCATAAGAAGTTCTGAAATGAAGCCTACCTAAAAGCTGAACAATTTCTCTTGGAAGTCCAACTATACCAACCTCAAGAGCGGCTTCTTCTCCAATGGCGATCATTCTTTTACTTAATTCGTTGGTAGCTTCTAAGACTTTTTCTTCTATTTTGGCTGGATGAATCCTTCCATCTTTAATTAATTTTTCCAAAGCAACTTTTGCAATTTCGCGCCTTAAAGGATCAAAAGAAGAAATAACCATAGTGTCTGGAGTTTCATCAACCACCAGCTCAACGCCAGTTAATCTTTCTAGGGTTCTGATATTTCTACCTTCTTTTCCAATAATCTTTCCTTTTAATTCTTCACTGGGTAACTGAAAAACTGTGGTAGTAAGATCGGCAACGTGACTTCTGGAGTATCTTTGAATGGCGGTGGTAATAATTTCTGAAGTTCTTTTTTCTATGTCTTCCCTCTTATCTCTTTCTAGTCTCTGAATGAGTCTTGGAAGCTCTTCTTTGTATTCACTCTCAACCTTACCGAATAATTCTTTTTTTGCCTCTTCCTTGCTAAAGCCGGCTATTTTTTCCAATTCTCCACTTAAAGATTTTTTAATTACGTCAACTTCTTTTTTTATGGCCTCGATATTGCTATTTTCTGTTCTTAGAGCAGCTTCTTTTCTGTCTATTTCCTTAATCTGCCTTTCGAGAGATTCTTCCTTGGCTTGAATTTTTGCCTCTAATTTTTCTATAGCGACCATCTTTTCCCTTTCCTCATTCTTCTGAGAGTCTAAAAGAGATCTTGCCTTTTCCTTGGCCTCTAAAATAAGTTTTTCTGCCTCTAAGCTAGCCGATGCCTTTTTAAGCTTCAGCTCTTCTTCTAGCCCGCTTAGCTTCTGTTTAGTTATTAATCTTGGAATAAAGTAACCTAAAATCACGCCAGCTATCAAAATACCAGCCTGTAAAAAGATGTTTGGATTCATGTTTGTTTTTTACCCTTAAGCTCTCCAAACTAACAAAAGAAAACACAAGACTTAAGAGAAATAAATTAGTTGTTAATTCAAAATCGATCATATTTTTATATTACAATAATTACATAAAAAAGTATATATAATATATTAATTAAACTGGCGTTAAAACAATTAGCACTTAGGCATCTAACTCGCTAAATTTTTAGCCTAAAAATTTAGCGAAGTGCTTTTATTCTGTTATAATCGGTTTAAATTAGGAAATTTAGACCGATCAGTATAAAAGCATGAAAAACACTTTAATTCTTCTTATAATAGACGGATTTGGGCTTGGTAGGAAAGATTTTACTAATCCCGTTGAAAAAGTTAATCCAAAAAATATCAATTTTATAAAAAGCCATTTTTTATCTGGCTCACTGCAAGCTTCGGGAATTGCGGTTGGGCTACCTTTTGGAGAAGAAGGAAATAGCGAGGTTGGCCACTTAACTTTGGGTTGCGGAAGGATTCCAGCCCAGCACTTCCCTAAAATAAATTTAGCGATAAAAAACGGCGACTTCTTTAAGAATAAACAACTTCTAGAAGCAATGAATCATGTTAGGAAGAATAAATCAGTGCTAAACTTGGCCGGACTTTTAACGGAAGGAAACGTACATGCATCATTAGAACACATAGAAGCTATTTTAAAGATGGCGAAAAATGAAAATGTGCCAAAATTGAATTTTCATTTATTTACCGACGGAAAAGACAGCGCACCAAAATCGGCCCTAAGACTTATCGAAAAAATAGAAGGATTAATTAAAAAATATGAGCTTGGAAAAATTGCATCAATCTCTGGAAGATATTATGCGCTAGATCGTGATGAACACTACGAGAGAACAGAAAAAGCATATTTAGCTATGACTGGGCAAATTAAACCAGAGCAAAATTTCAAAGAAAAAATTAAGAAGCACTATGAAAGAGAGTTGCCAGATGAACATATAGACCCAATGGTAGTTGGACCAGGGGCTGATTTTGTAAAAAGTAATGACGCTTTAATATTTTTTGATTTTCGCGAAGATAGCATTAGGCAATTAGCTAGTTCGTTTATTTTAAAAAATTTCGAAAGATTTCAGACTGTGGCCTTAAATAACTTATACATCACGACGATGACTAGCTATTCTGAAAAATTTCCAGTTGAACCTATATTTCCCAATGAAGTAATAGAAAATACTCTTGGCAAGGTTCTTTCTGATGCTGGAAAAATTCAATTAAGAATTGCTGAAACAGAAAAATACGCCCATGTCACCTATTTTTTTGATGGCTACAGAGATAAGCCGTTTGAAGGAGAATATAAAGTTTTAATACCATCAAAAAAAGTCTTAAAGGTGGATAGCGCACCAGAGATGATGGCGAGCGAAATATCGAATAGAATAATGGAATCTATTTCTGAAGGTGGATTTGATTTTATACTGGCTAACTTTGCCAACACCGACATTATGGCTCATACGGGAAATTTTGAAGCTGGAGTAAGAGCTGTCGAGGTGGTAGATGAGGAGATTGGAAAAATAATGAATATGGCCCTGCAAAAAAATGCGACACTCATAATCACCTCTGATCATGGGCACGTTGAGGAAATGCTTAATCCTTATACCGGAGAGCGAGAAACTAAACACGTGCCAAGTTTGGTGCCGATTTATTTAGTGGGAGAAAAATTCAGAAGAATAAAGGAAAAAGCTGAAATTAATGAAATTGAAGATCAAGCCATGGGATTTCTTTCGGATGTCGCCCCGACTATTTTAGATTTAATGGGCATACCTAAACCTAAAGAGATGACTGGGGTTAGTATTTTAAAAATACTGCAATAAAAATTTGATATAATAGAGATATATGAAATTTATTTCTCATTTAATATTTCTTTTCCTAGTTAATTTGGGAGCCATTCTTTTAGTTGAAAAACTAACGCCTCTTTTTAAGATAACGGGAGGAGTTGTTGAATTAGTTAAAATAACCGCAGCTTTAACACTGATAAACCTCATTTTGAAGCCGATAATTAAGTTTTTACTGTCGCCGGTCATAATCTTAACTTTTGGATTGGCAACAGTATTGATAAACTTAGCGATTTTATTTACTCTTGACTTTATGTTTCAATCCCTTACAATATCAGGTATATACGGACTCGTTTATTCAACGATAGTAATCGGACTTGTGAACTTTTTCATCAATTTTTCTGCGCATCATTTGTTTAAAAAATCTATATAATAATGAATATAATTACGATTTTACAGGTTGCTGTTTCGGCAATCATAATAGTGCTCGTTTTACTACAAGAAAGAGGAGCTGGAGCTTCTGGTCTTTTTGGCAATTCTGAGGCTGGTTTTTATGAAACAAGAAGAGGATTAGAGAGAGGTATTTTTATAGCTACAATCGTGCTAGTTGTTGTGTTCGCAGGATTATCAATTCTGAATTTGTTACAATAAGTATTTAAAGAAGTAAATGTTGTTTTCGAGCAAAAGCTCGAAATGAATTAGCGCGTCTTATTCGCTCGCTAAGCTTCGTGAAGTGATTTTATTCAATTAATATCGCTCGGAAGCGAAAGATCCCGAACATAAGAAGGAATAAAATCAAATGCTTTTAAAATTTCATAAACTTTTCGACGCTTTAACAAAAAACGAAAGACAGATCTTTGAAGGAGCTTTAATGGTTTTTTTAGTTGCTTTTGTTCTTAATGGAATAAATTTATTTTATAAAACAACGACTATCAGGCCTATTGCTGGGGGAATTTTTAATGAAGGGGTTGTGGGACAGCCAACTAATTTAAATCCTATACTTTCTTCTAATAATGAAGCTGATAGAGACTTGATTGAATTTTTGTTTTTAGATGCCGGATCTATGCTTAAAGAATACAGAATATCAAACAATGGAAAGACTTGGGACTTGGAAATGAAGGAGGGTATGAAATGGAGTGATGGAGAGAAAATAGATGGAGACGATTTAATCTTCACACTAAAAGCAATTCAGAACCCAGAAACAAGATCTCCAATGTTCCCTGCTTGGGACGGAGTAATAGCTGAAAAAATAAATGACTTGGAAGTTAAAATAAATCTAAAAACTCCATACGCATTTTTCTTGGACAACTTAAAAAATTTAAAGCTTATTCCAGAACACATCTTTGGCAAAATACCATTGTCTAATATAAGGTTGTCAGATTTTAATTTAGAACCAATTTCGAGCGGACCATTTGCGTTTAAAGAATATACGAAAAGAAAGGATGGATTTATTAAAGAATATTCGTTTTCTGAAAATCTTAATTTTAATGGACAACATCCATTGATTAAGGAGTTTAATTTTGTTTTCTTTGCAGATATAAGAGAAGCGATAGAAGCTTTTAATAAAAAAGAGATAAATGGCTTAGGTGGACTGACTCCAGACCAAGAACAAGCAATAGAAATAAGTCACGAATTAAATGAGCTTAAATTGCCTAGGTATTATTCCCTATTTTTGAATCCATCAACATTTACACCATTTCAAGATAAGGAAGTGAGACGTGCAATAGATTTGGCTATAGATAAAAGCAGAATTATTAAAGAAGTTTTCTTGGGTAAGGCCACAGAAGTTGATGGACCGATAATGCCTGGAATGGAGGGATATAAGCCTGGACAAGTTGTTTTCGATGTCGAACAAGCAAAGGACATATTGGCAAAAAACTCATGGAAAACCGGAGAGGAAGGTATTTTGGAAAAGGTTTCTGGGGGCAATGTTGTGCAGTTAAAATTTGAAATGGTTGTCCCTAATATAGATTTTTTGAAAAAAACAGCCGATATAATAAAGGAAAATTTAATGGCTGTGGGTATTTTTGCCAATATAAAATTATTGGAACCACAAGAAGTAACTTCTCAAGTAATAAAACAAAGATCCTATGAAGGGTTGTTGTTTGGAAGCGTTTTGAAGAGCAATCCGGATATAATTTCTTTCTGGCACTCATTGGAGAGATTTTATCCTGGGCTGAATTTGTCTCTTTATGAAAATAAAAGCTTAGATGAAACGCTGGAGTCTGCTAGAAAAAATTTAAATAAAAATTCTAGGATAAAAGAGGTTAAAAAAATTCAGGAAATAATAAGAAACGACAAGCCTTCAATATTTTTATATTCTCCAAACTATTTATATGTAACGTCTAATGATCTAAAAGGATTTAGAACAAAACTGATGATAGGATATCCATCTAAAAGACTGTCTGATGTTAGCGAGTGGAATCTAAAAACAGCTAGAGTGTTTAAATAAAGCTCAGGGCAAGTGGCGAAATGGCAGACGCGCAGGCTTCAGGAGCCTGTGATCGCAAGATCGTGAGGGTTCAAATCCCTCCTTGCCCACAAAAATCAATTTAATATTTTATCTAAATTTTTTAAATTTGGTCGATAACTTTTTAAAATTTAAATAGAAATTGGTTTCCTAAAAATAAAATTAATAAATTAAAAACAAAAAATAAAATAATGATGGAAAGAAGAAGAACGAACAATGGGCCGAGGAGATTTATAAAAAGAGATCCTGAAGCTGTGCCGGTTAAAAAAGATACTCGCCATATGGATGGCGAAGAAACGGTAAAATTTGTACCGCTGGGAGGATTGGATGAAATCGGAAGAAACTCCGCCTATTTTGAATATAAAAATGAAATCGTGATGATTGATACAGGAATACAGTTTCCAGAAGAAGAAACTCCTGGAATAGACTTTATTATTCCAAACGTATCATCTCTCGAGAGTAAAAAACAAAATATAAAAGGAATTTTATTTACCCATGGACACTTGGATCATATCCATGCCCTCCCCTATCTTTTAGAAAAATTGGGTAATCCACTCCTTTATACAACAAATTTAACAAAAGCATTAATAGAAAAAAGATTAATAGAATTTCCAAACGTTCCCAAAGCTAGGTTCGTAATTGTAAAACCTGGAGATAGGGTTAGAATTTCTGAAAATTTTGAGGCAGAATTTTTTGCTGTAAGCCACACCATCTTCGACGCTATCGGAGTGATGTTGCATACAAAAATTGGAAAGCTGGTCCACTTTGGAGACTTTAGATTAGAAACTTCCAGAGACGGAAAACCTCAAGAATTAGAAGTCTTTGAATGGCTTGGAAAACAGAATGTTCACACAATATTTATAGACAGCACAAATTCTAGAAATGAAGGTTTTTCTATGTCTGAAGAATTAGTTGAAGAAAACCTTGAGAAATTAATGGTTGGAGCCAAGGGAAGAGTTATTATGGCTTGTTTTGCTTCAATCTTAAACCGCTTGGGCGAAATTATTAGAATTGCTGAAAAGCTTGGAAGGAAAGTTGCGCTAAATGGAAGATCGATGAAGGATAATATTCAAATTGCCCAAACCCTTGGATACATCAAACCTCAAAAAGGAACAATAATTCCATTGGAAGAAATTGGTAAATTTAAAGACGAAAAAATTCTTATTTTAACCACGGGCAGCCAAGGAGAAGAAAATTCCGGTTTAATGAGAATTGTAAGCAAAGAACACCACTTAGTTGAACTTAAGAAAACTGACACGGTTATATTTTCATCTTCAGTTGTTCCGGGAAATGAAAGATCTGTTCAGGCCCTACAAGACAATGTCGCCCGACAAGTTGATGAGCTATATAATTCAAAATTATTAGACATTCACGCCTCAGGACACTGTACCTCGGAAGATATAAAGCTAGTTATGAAATTAGTTAATCCAAAATTCGTTGTGCCGGTGCACGCCTATTACTTTATGAGGAAATTGGTTGTTAAGCTCGCTGAAAAAGTTGGAATTCCTCCAGAGAGAGTTGTGGTTATGGAAAATGGAGACGTGGCCAAAATCCAACATGATAAATTTATCATCTCTGAAGATAAGGTAAATACCTCATATGTCATGGTAGACGGACTTGGAGTTGGAGACGTTGAAGAGGTTGTGCTTCGCGACCGCAGAGTTTTATCTGAAGAAGGAATGATCGTGATTATTGCCACAATTGATAGAATGACCGGCAGAAGCTTAAAGAATCCAGATATCATTTCTAGAGGATTTATTTATTTGAAAGAAAATAAAGAATTACTTGAAGAAATCAGGAAGAAGCTAAGGGGAGTTATTATGAAAATCCCAAATCAGGAAGCTGATGCAGACTTCATTAAAACTTTAATGAGAGAAAGTATTTCTTCTTTGATTTTCAGCAAGACTAAGAGAAGACCGATGGTACTACCGGTAATCATCGAAGTCTAGATAAGATGCTATTAATTTTAGAAATTGTGGCGTTGCTCCTCCTTGGAGTATTCGCATAGCTTACATACACCTTCGTCGTCGCGCCTTACACTTTCAAAAATTATTTAGCATCCGTAGATCATACACAAAAATCCGCCACGAAAATGGGCGGATTTTTGTGTATGTATTGACTTTTTAATATTTTAATGCTAAAATAGACAGCAGAAACTCAAACAAAACAAAGAAGGGGGTGTCGCGTGAACATTTATGTGGTTCTTGGCAGTGTCTTGGGAGCGTTGCTTTATTTGCCCTTGTGCTATCAGATTCTGCAGAGGAAAACGACGCAGAATTTGTGGACGTGGGTGATGTGGGGTATCCTGGACGCGATCGCGCTTCTATCTGTCATATTCCAAGGTGGAAACTATCTCTTATTGGCGGTGTATGTGCTCGGGAGCACTGCGACTTCTATTGCGATCATCAAGTCTGGAGCCAAGTCTAGCTGGGGCAGATTTGAAACAGTGATTGCACTTCTGGCAGTCGCATGCATGGTCGTCTGGAGCTTTTCCGGGGCTAAGGTTGCGACTATCGCCAGCACGCTTGCCATAGTCATAGCTGCGCTTCCGCAGATGAAAGATGCCTGGAAGCGACCGCACGAGAATCCATGTCTCGTGTATGTCGGCTATACGTTCGCCAATCTTTTTTCCGCAATTGGCGGGAAAGATTGGTCGGTGGAAGAGCGTTTCTATCCGGCATCGTGCACCGTTCTCTGTTTAGTAATAACAATACTGATCGCTCGCAAGTTCTGGCTACTAAAGCCAGCTCTAGTGGTCGATTGATTCCCGCAGATGTACGCATCGGCGGAAAAAGGGGGCAGGTGGTCGAGAAGACTACCCAGCCCCTTTCTTTTTTTTTATTAAATTTTCTTTAAAAATATTTCGAACGGAGAACTGTCTATTTCTCCACGAGAGACAAAGTCGTGAGATATTTTTCTATTATCAGAAAATTCGAACAGAGCCACTCTTTTAGCTTTTAAAGAGGATTTAAATTCATCGATAAATTTATTAATGATATTTAAATTTTCTTTTGAGGCCGAAATTGAAATCTCTATTCCCTCACCCACTTTCAAACCAGCGTCTTGTCTGGCTTTCTGGCAGGTGCGCAAGATTTCTCTAAATCTTCCTTCGGCGAATAATTCTGGAGTTATATTTCTATCTAATTCCAATTCGTTTTCTTGGTCTGCGCCAAAAACGACTTCTTTGACGTTGATTTCGTCTTTAATAATCTCTATTAAATCTTTATTTTTGGATAAATTTTTTTCTGCTGATTTAACACTTAATTTAGCTAAGGGTTGGCGGATCTTGATTCCAATTTCTTGTCTCAATGAGAGCGCGTCTGAACAAATTTTCCTCAAAGCTTCCATATTTACAATCAACGCTTTGTTGGCTGGCGTTAATTTTTTAAATTTTGGCCAAGTCTCTAAATGCACTGATTCAAGCTTATTTCCAGCATATAAAGATTTATAAACCGCATCTGCTAGAAATGGAGAAAGTGGAGCAATTAATTTCGAAATATTGAGTAATGCGAAATTTAAGGTTGCAGAGGCAAAATTTAAATCACTCTCTGAAGACGGAGAAGCAAATCTATCTCTCGAACGCCTGATATACCAGCGAGATAAATCATCCACTAGCGCCTCTATGGCCTTGGTGGCCGATAAGGCGTCGTAAGCATCTAAGCTTTTAGTTGTGGCTTCTACCGCCTCATTAAGACGGATTAAAATCCATTTATCTAAAAGATTAGGAGATTTATCAGGATTAACTTTAGAGATATTAGAGAAAGCATGAGAATAGGTTTTAAGATAAGCAAAAGAATTATAAACAAGCATATGTAGCTTTCTATAAACTTTCATAATTTCCGCTTCATCATAGCGCTTAGCTTCTCCTGGGTCGCTGGCGGAAAAGAAAAACCAGCGGATGACATCAACTCCAAATTTTTTAATAGTTTCCATTGGCTCAACAACGTTGCCTTTAGATTTGGACATTTTCTGTCCGTTTTTATCTAAGAGGAGTCCAGTTGAGATGACATTCTTATATGGCGCGCCCTTGCCTAAAAGGCATGAGATAGCGAGAAGCGTATAGAACCAGCCGCGAGTTTGATCCATGCCTTCAGAGATATAATCCGCTGGAAAAGATTTTTTAGTTGTGATGAGATTTGAATTTTCGAAAGGATAATGGATGGAAGCGAATGGCATGGCGCCAGAATCGAACCAGACGTCTAAAACTTCTTTGACGCGAGTCATTTTCTTGTGACATTTTTTGCAATTCAAATGAACCTCATCGATAAATGGTTTGTGAACGTCTAAAAGTCCATCTCCGTTAAATGGAAGATTGCTTGATTTAATATTTCTCAACTCTCCTGGCTGAATATATTTATATTCAAAGGTTTCTTTTTCTGATCTTGAATTTAGAGCGGCATCAAGAAGCCATAATGGATCTCCGTGACTTACGATAACTATATTTTTGCCTTTGTATTTAGAGTTGATTTCCCTAAAAGCCTCGACAATTCTGCGCCTGACTTCAATTTTTGATTCCCCTCCTTGCGGCACTATAGAAAATTTTTCTGGGCCTTGGCCGTGGAATTTTATATATTCTTCAATTTTCTGGCCATTAAAAACTCCGGTATCAATATCTTTTAATCTGTCGTCTTTATGAATTTTGGCCCCAGTGGTTTTAGAAATAATTTCTGAGGTTTCTAAAGTTCTGGCGTAGGGCGATGAAAAAATTAAATCTATCTTTTTGGTTTTTAATTTTTTAGCTAAAGATTCTATTTGCTTAATTCCCTTCTTGGTTAAATGAGATGGATTCTTTTTTTCATAATCCCCCATGGCGAGAATATTTTTTAAATTATGTTCTGCCTCTCCGTGCCTAACTAAGAAAAAATTGTTGCTGTTATTTTCACCATATTTTTCTAAATCAGAAATAGAGCTCACAACTTGGTGAGTGTTACAACTAGAGCATTCCCAGATTGGAAGTGGTGTTCCCCAATATCTTTCGCGAGAAATCGCCCAGTCTTTCAAGTCTTTCAGCCATTCCCCAAAACGTCCATTTTTAACGTGTTCGGGAATCCAATTAATCTTTTTATTTTCTTTAATTAAGACATTTTTAACTGCCGACATCTTAATAAACCAAGAACTTCTGGCATAATAAAGAATTGGCGTGGAACATCTCCAGCAAAATGGATACTCGTGTTTATATAATTCTCTTTTAAAGAGATTATTATTTGATTTTAAATATTCAAATATCTTGGCTTCGGTGGCTTTTGACTTAACATATTCTCCGGCAAAATCTTTTACTTCTGAGACAAATTTTCCTGCATCATCTACAGTATGGAACCTTGGAAGTCCTAATTTTTCTCCCAAAACATAGTCATCTTCTCCGTACATAACGGCAGTGTGCACCACTCCAGATCCATCGGAGGTCGTCACAAAACTAGCTCCATATACTTGATATGATTTGGCTGATTTTAAGCTTTTAATATCAAATAATGGCTCGTATTTTAGGCCGATTAAGTCTTTACCTTGAAGCTTAAAAAGTATTTGCGCGTTTTCACCCAAAACTGAACTCACTCTTTCTTCGGCTAAAACAAATATTTCTCCCCCAACTTTTACACCCACATAATTTATTTTTTCTCCCACAGCCAGGGCAACATTGCCTGGAAGCGTCCAAGGGGTTGTTGTCCAAGAAACGATATAAGCATTATCGGCAAAAGAAACTGTGCCAGTGCGCTGGTTTTTTAAAATTTTAAATTTAACGAAAACTGATTCATCTTCCACTTCTTTATATCCTTGAGCGATTTCGTGAGAAGAAAGAGCGGTGCCACACCTCGAACACCATGGAAGAACTTTGTGTCCTTTATATAAATACTTTTTCTTATCTATTTCTGATAATAAATTCCAGATGCTTTCGATATAGTTATTTTCATAAGTGACATAAGGATTATCCATATCCAGCCAGAAACCCATTCTTTCAGTTAATTTTTCCCAATCGGATTTAAATTCCCAAACCGAAGATTTACATTCCTTATTAAATTTAGCCACTCCAAAGGCCTCTATTTCTTTTTTAGATTTCAAACCCAGCTTCTTCTCTACCCCAAGCTCAACCGGAAGTCCGTGCGTGTCCCAACCCGCTTTGCGAGGCACATAAAAACCCTGCATAGATTTGTAGCGCAAAATAAAATCTTTGAAAGATCTGGCTAAAACGTGGTGAATTCCTGGGCGGCCGTTGGCGGTTGGCGGACCTTCGAAAAATCTGAATACTTTTTTACCTTGCCTATTTTTGAGCGATTTTTGGAATATTTTTGAAGTTTTCCAAAATTCTAGTGTCTTTTCTTCAACCTCGCTCATGTTGAAGTTTTTTAAATCTCTTAACATGTTTTTGTTTATATTCTATTCAAAACATTAATTCCTAAAATTTTTAATCCGTTTTTCAAAACTGCACAAACCGTATCAATCATCATCAACCGAGCGTTTCTAAGGTTAATATCTTTATCTTCTATAATGCGGGTTGATTCATAGAATCTGTTGGCATCGTTAGCTAATTCATATAGATAGAGAGCTAAACTATTTAAAGAATTTAAATCTGCGCATTTTTTAATTGATTCTGGGAAAAGTAAAATTCTTTTCATAATCCTTTCTTCTTCTGGAGAATTAAGCAGAGAAGTGTCTCCTTTTTTCTTATCTTTCACTTTCATTAAGATATTTAAGAAACGGACATAGGTGTATTGGAGATAAGCAGAGCTGTTGCCGGAGAAATCGAGCATAGCATCCCAATTGAAGACAATATCGGAATATGGGTGCTGTTTGAGATCGTTATATTTTAAGGCACCTATACCAACTGTTTTTGCGATGACACTAATCTCTTTATCCCCTAGCGATGAATTCTTTTCTTTAACTCTCTCTTTAGCTAGATCGACAATTTTATCGGCTAATTCTTTTAGTTCGATAATTTTTCCTTCACGGGTGGCAAGTTTTTTGCCGTCTTCGCCTAAAACCATTCCAAATTTAACGTGAATTAATTCTGTGTCTTCTAGCCCTAAGAGCTTGGCAATCGCGAATAATTGTTCGAAGTGCAGGGTTTGCTGATTAGCAACGACGTATAAAATCTTTGATGGTTTGTAGCTTTTAATACGATCTTTCAAACTGGCGATATCGCGGGTAATGTAGAGCGTGGCGCCGTCGGATTTTCTAATCAGTGCTGGCGGTAGGTTTTCTAGTTCAATAATCTGAGCCCCTTCTGATTCTTTCAGAATTCCCAAGCTTTCAATTGAATCAATAGTTTTGCCTAAAACTTTTTCGTAGGCGCTTTCTCCTCTTACCACATCAAAAGACACCCCTAAAATTTCGAGCATTTTGTCGGTATCGGCCATAGAAAGACTGCTAAACATTTCCCAAAGCTTTCTATTTTCAGGATCTCCGTTTTCTAATTTTCTAAATTCTTCTTGGCCTTTAGATTCTAATTCTGGACTAAGCTTTAATTCTTGATGAAATTTAACGTATAAATCTAGCATCGTCGCCATCGGATCTTTTTTTAACGTTTCTTTGTCGCCCCAGATTTTATAGGCAGCGATGAGTTTGCCGAATTGTGTTCCCCAGTCGCCGATAAAATTCCAACGGACAACGTTGTAGCCCAAAGTTTTATAGACATTGGCTAAGCCGTCGCCAATGATAGTGGAGCGCAAATGGCCAACGTGCATTGGTTTGGCGATATTAGTTCCGCAATATTCTACGATGACAGTTTCCCCTCTTCCGATTTTAGATCGGCCAAAAGAATCCCTGTCTTTATAAATACTCTTTAACTCTTCTTGGAGAAATTCTTTTTTGATAAAAAAATTGATGAAGCCTGGAGCGACAAGCGAAACCGAAGAAAATCTTTTCAAGATTTCTTTATCTGCCAAAAGGGTTTTAACAATCTCTTCGCCGATTTTTACTGGAGCTGTTTTATTCTTTTTAGCTAGAATAAAAGCGAGATTCATCGAATAATCCCCAAGTTTTTCATCTGGGGGGGTCAAAATATCAAAATTATCTTCTTTAAATTTGCTAGCTATTCTTTCTTTTAACCAATCTTTTAACATAAACTATATAAGAAATATTAAACTTTTAATGGATTAAACTCAAATTTCTTATATAATGAATTTATGGAAGTTTTGTCAGAAAATAAGAAAGCAGGGATGGAGTATGAAATCCTTGAGAAGTTTGTGGCAGGGATTGAGCTTAAGGGTTTTGAAGTTAAGTCCGCCAGAAAGGGCAGTTTTGCTGTCTCTGGCGCGTCTTGTGTGCCCGAGGGAAGTGAAGTATTCCTGATAAATTCAGATATTCATCCGTATCAGAATAATAATTCCCCGAGTGATTATAATAGTAAGCGAGCGAGAAGATTATTGCTGAATAAAAAAGAAATTGATTATTTGTTGGGAAATTTTAATAAAGGAATGAAAATTATTCCTCTGAAAGTTTTTTTGAAAGACAATTTGGTTAAGATTGAAATCGCGTTGGTGAAAAATAAGAAAAAAGGAGATAAGAGAGAATATTTGAAAGAAAAGGATACGAGGAGGGAAATTAAGAGAGTGGTTGGGTAAGAATAGAAAAATGAAGATTAGCTACAAGAAAATTTTGCTTGAGGAAAATTTTTAAGCCTGACTTCGTATCTAACTGGAACATATTTGTTTCTCATGTTTTCTGGTATAAAAACTATAACCATTTCGTTTTTAATTTTTAAACTTAACAAAAAGACCATAATTTCTTCACATAAATTAATGAGATTTTCCCAACAAATTTCTAGGATTTCTTTAATTCCCTGCCCTTTATGCGTTGGAAAGATTGTTTTTAATTTATCTCCTTCTAAGATATATTTTAATTCTGATAGTTTAAATCCTTCGTGTTCAATTTCTGCACGAGTTTTATTAAAAATAATAAACCAATTTTTTTGATGATCTTTTATCATGCTTGATAAGGCAATAAATCTTTTATCATCGCCTTTTAGGGTAAATCTTTTTAATCCTTTTTCATATTTTTTAGCATCATCGTCAAACAAAAAACCGATATTTGATCCCATAAATCTAGAATGACGTATTAAGCAATTAATTGCTATCTTTCCACGAATAAAAAAGTCTTTAAAATGCATATTAATATTGTCATCAATTGGATTTTTTATATCTATCTGACTTCCATTACGGATTCCGTCCTTGCCCTCATCGATATCTTTCAAGTGGTTAGATATTAAATTTTCCAAACTTTCTTTTGCGTATTTGGTTTCTAATAGATTTTGGAAAATCGCTTCATAACTTTTATCATATGCTAGTCTTTCATTCCTCGGATAAGCACAATCTCTTATTTGGCACATTTGCATAATAAATCTATTAAAAAAGCCCTCCTTGTCATTCATTGTATAAGAATGCCTTAAAATACTTAGTTCCATATTATGATTATATGATACTTATTCACGTAAATATACAAATAAACCACCTAGAAATTGGAGTGGTTTATTTGTATTTGTGGAAATGGCGGGAGTTGAACCCGCGTGCAAAAGTTAAATTATTTCCGCGTCTACAAGCTTAGTAGTTGGCTTCTTGCGAAGCTAAAACGATATAGAAAATTTTAATTTTTAATCCCGATTCGAAAATTTTCTGGAAAATTCGTCGGGACGATCTCTATATATAACACCGGAGAATCCCCTATGGAGAATCGAGGTCCGATGACACCAGGTTAAGCTAAAGCGAAAGCTGGCATTCTGCTAACTGAATTGTTGGCAGTAATTGTTTGCCTGAATTGATTTGCGAGTACTCTGGCGAAACTCGGCTTGCAACGGAAATTATCTAATTTAAGCCAAAGCCTGTCATTCCCGTAGCTGTATTATATCAGAATCGAGTTTATTTGACAAGAGCTGGAAAAACCTTTAAAATAGTCTCTAGTACCTAGTTTCTTGGGAATTAAGGAGATCTTTCCCAGATGGATTGCCAGACTTTCAGGGCGTTGGCGAGCAGGGATCCGGGTAAGGGTGGTCTCGAGCCCGACACGGCGGCGAAGTTCGCCAGGCATGCGGTGAAGTGCGGTGAATGCTCCATTTTTCTGGTCACGAGGACGAAGATGGGCGAACAGGGCAATGCGCGCCTAGTTGCCGATCTGGTGGAGAAAGAAAAGGAGGATATCGCGAGAAACTGAAACGGAGCAAAAATCAGGAGGAGTGATTCGATGCTCAAGAAGAGGAGGAGGATGACCTGTCAGGAATTCCGAGAGGCGTTTTCAAAAGAAGGGAGCGAAGCGGGACACGAAGACGGATTCGAGGCGAGAATGGCAGAGCAACTCGCACACGTCAGAAGATGCAAGAAGGGATGTTTCGAATTCATGAACAGAAACTCCCCTACCAAGCCCAAGAGGGCGAAGCATGGAAGCGGGAGTTGGTGGTTCATCAACCCACAATTGGCCTTTACGTGAGGCCAAGTGTGGGTTGTTTTTTTATTTTAATTTGCTTTTTTAATATTTCGAAAACATAATTATTTAGTCTCCCGGTTTCGAAAGACCTGCTGGATTCATGGAGGGGCGAACCATGATGACCTGCGAAGCTTTCAAAATCCTTTCAAGGAGAAAAGATCTCGGAAGAACAGCGTCGCTTCACACCCTCCAAGAGATGGTGAAGCACGCCATAAAGTGCAAGGGATGCACCAGAAGGGACTTGAAACAGAAGAAATGATGAATGAACAGCTCTAGACCTCGATCCTGCCAAAGGCGTTTCGAGGTCTTATATTTTACAAAATCAATATAACTTACTACAATAACAATAATAGATTCCTTAAATAATAGATGTTTAATAAATATAACAACCGACCACAACCTAGAGAGACTCATAAAATAAACGAGAGAATAACAGCTTTAGAGCTTAGAGTTATTGGCGCTGAAGGAGAAAATCTTGGAGTTATTTCGAAAGAAGAGGCCTTAAAAATAGCCAGAGAAAAGGGATTGGATTTAATAGAAATCTCCCCCAACGCCCAACCGCCAGTGGCGAAAATAATGAGCTTTGATAAGTTTAGATACGAAGAGGAGAAGAAAGCGAAGAAAGCGAAGATTACTCAAAAAGGAAACGAGATGAAACAGATCCAAATCAGCGTCAAAGCCGCAAAAAATGATTTGGAAATAAAAGTGAGACAATTAGAGAAATTTATGGAAGCGGGACATCCGATTTCTATAGTTTTAACTTTAAAAGGAAGAGAAAAAGCTAATAAGGACTGGGCGAAGATGAAGATGGAAGAGTTTCTTAATATGATTGGGATGGAATTCAGAATAGTGTCGGCACCTAAGTTCGGAGGATACGGCATAAACGCAATTATTTCAAAGAAATAACCTTGGTTGTTAGTATTAATCTTTTTAGCGACCACTTCGTTATTCTTCCTCGAAGTATTCGCATGGCTCTTACATACATCTTCGTCAGAATGCCTCGTGTTCACTAAAAAGATTAATACTTTAGACGCTAGCTAACCTCGTTTTCTATTGAAAAATAAAAGCTCTTTACAAGACAAATGTTTTAGATTACACTATTATTTACTATAAATTTGGCTCGTTAAGCCATCAAAATAATGAAACACGCTTTCAGAGATAGGATAAAAATAACGGGAACAGGAAGGTTAATGAGAAGACCTATGAGACAGGGTCATTTTAAAGCCAAGAAAACCACAAAACAGAAAAGAAATTTGAAAGGTACGATGGAAGTTAATAAGGCTGACAGAGATTATATTAGACAGAATTTTTAAAAAACCATGACAAGAGTAAAGAGAGGTAAAACAGCTACTAAAAAACGCGTAAAACTCCTTAAATATACTAAGGGTTTTAGATGGAGCAGAAAATCTAAAGAAAGAGCTGCAAAAGAAGCATTATTGCATGCTTGGACTCACGCTTTCCAAGGTAGAAAGGAAGAAAAGAGAAATATGAGATCTCTTTGGCAAGCTAAGATTAATGCCGCAACCAGACTCAATGGAATGACTTATGGAAATTTCATTTTTGGAACCAAGAAACACAAAATTGAATTAGACAGAAAAGTTTTGGCAGACATTGCAGAGAATCATCCAGAAGCTTTCAAGAAAATCGTAGAATCTGTTAAATAAAATAAAAAACCGCCACAATGGCGGTTTTTTATTTTTCAACTCTATCCCCTACAATTTTTACCCCTTCAGACAAAAGCAATTTCTTTTTTAAAGCTATACCGCGATTGTAGCCGCCAAGTTTATGACTGGAAAGTATCACTCGGTGGCACGGGATTTGCTGGTAGTTCTGGTTTTGGCTCATTATTTTGCCCACTAGGCGCCATCCCCGGGTTAGGCCTGCGATAGTGGCCACCTCTTTGTATGTTAAAACCTCTCCTTTGGGGATGCCTTGGACCACTCCTATAATGCGGCCTATGATGTCTTGGTTGTTGTTGCTGCCCCACGTTTTCTTGTTTTTCATTTTGAGCTTGAAGCTGAGCCGGTTTTTTAATATAGGCGTAGGCTTTTTCTAAAATCTTAATTGAGTATTTATATTTAGCCAAAATACGCTTGGCTTCTGATAATGTAAACCAACCATATCCTTCATGGTATTCTTTCAGAATTATTGTAGATTGAGTAGTTTCGGCAAGATAGAGTATGACAATTTTGAAAATATCGTCTGGACCTTCCTTATAGACGAATTTTTCGTAAGTTTTGAAATTGCCAAGGAGTTTAAGTTCGGAGCTTTTTAGCCCAGTTTCTTCTCTAACTTCTCTGAAGGCTGTCTGCCAACTTCTTTCATCGCCTTCTATTTTTCCCTTTGGAAAATTCCAGTAGTTCCTGCCGTGATACAAAATCAAGAATTTGATTCCCTCTTCGGTCTGCCTGAAGATAACAATCCCGGCAGATATCACTTTTTTCATATGTTTTTTAATTAATAAATGACAATCTGCTGCGTTGCAACCTGCGAGACTCCTTCGGAGTAGTTATATTACTATACCTCAGTCGTTTCTCGGTCGCGCCTTGCATCTTATCCTTTCTTAATTAAAACGCTTAATTAATATGCTTTAATAATAACAGATATTTATCATTTTAGGAAGCCCTCACATTTTTTATAAAAAAAGAAGACCGCCAGCGAAGGAGGTCTTCCTTCTGCGGCGGTCGGCGATTACGAGTAGATGATCTGCTCTCCTCTGGGTCCGACTGTGAACACCTCCGCAACGAAGCCTGGCCCAGAACCTTGGCAGGAAATCCGCGAGGAACCTACGTCGAATCCAGCTCTGGACATCGAGCTCCTGAGATCGCTCTCGGAACCCGAACCTTCCACGATTTCCCGCAGAAGAAGTCTTGCCTCTTCTGCGGTCAGGTCGCGAAATGCCTTGGGCATAACTTATCCTTTTTTTGCCTAGGATTCAATCCTCGTCAATCTTTACTATTGTATCAGATAGTATAAATATTGTCAATAGTACTTATTTTATGAGCGCTTTAAGAGTTTGAGCATCTTTTCGAGAGGCCAAGCGTTAATAATATCTTCTTTCTTTGCCCAGCCGCGGCGAGCGAGGCCAACGCCTAAATCTAGATAAGAAAAACCGCCGATTGAATGGGTATCGGAATCGATAGACATTTTTACGCCTGATTCAACGCACATTTTTATATATTCGTCGTTTAAGTCTAGTCTTTCTGGCTGAGAGTTAATTTCTAAAATAATCCCCTTTTCTTTGGCATGTTTTATTATTTCTGGAATGGAAACGGCATAAGGATCGCGCTTGCCCAATCTTCTGCCGGTTGGATGAAAAAGAATATTTACATAAAGATTATTCATTGCTTTTTTAATCCTTTCTGTTTGTTCTGTTTCGGACAAATTAAATAGCGAATGCACAGAAATTGAAACAATATCTAATTGTTTAAGGATTTCGTCTGGCATATCCAAAGAGCCGTCTTCTAAAATATCACACTCCGTGCTCTTGAGAATTTTAAATTTAACACCTTCTTTTTCGAATTTTTTATTAAGCCTATCGATTTCTTTCATCTGCTCAATAATTCTTTTTTCATTTAAGCCATTTGTCATGGCTAATCTTTTGGTATGGTCAGTTATGGCAATATAATCCAAACCATATTTAATGGCGGCATTAGCCATTTCTTCTATGGAAGCGTCTCCATCTGTCCAATTAGTTTGAGTCTGAAGGTCACCTTTTAAGTCACCATAATTTATTAGCTTAGGAAGTTTTTTAGCGCGAGCTAATTCTATTTCCCCCCTGTTTTCGCGAAGCTCTGGAGGAATATAGTCCATTTTTAATGCAGAATAAATATCTTCCTCTGTTTCTCCAGCAATATACTTTTCTTCGCCATCGTCTGAAATTTTATAAAGCCCATATTCATTAAGCTTCATCCCATATTCAATAGCGACTTTTCTCAAAGCAACGTTATGATCTTTAGATCCAGTGAAATAACTTAAAGCGGCGCCGTATGATTTCTTTTCAACTACGCGCAGATCAACTTGAATACCTGATTTTAAAAGAACGGCTGATTTGGTTTCACCTTTGGCTAAAATCTGAAGCACGCCATCCATGCTGGTAAAAAAATCCATAACTGGGGCGCTGTTTTTTGATTCAATTAAGATATCTACATCGCCTATGGTTTCTTTTCTCCTTCTAATGGAGCCGACGATATCAAGACGCGTTACGCCTTTGATGTTTTTTAGATCTGTTTCGATTTTTTTTATTTCAGACGATAGATAGCCGTATAAAAATCTGCCCTTTGATCTTTTTAAAAATTCTATCCCTTTTAATATATTTTCTTCGCTTTTAGCGCCAAAACCCTCTAGAGATTTTATTTTCCCGCTTTTGGCGGCACTCTCTAAATCTTCTAGATTTTTTATGTCTAATTTTTTATAAAGAGCTTTGATTTTTTTAGGTCCCAGTCCACCAACTCGTCTTAGATTAGTTAAATCAACTGGAGTTTTCTTTTTTAGATCTTCGTAAAATTTTATTTTGCCGGTTTTTAAATATTCTTCGATTTTTTCTGCGGTGCTTTCACCAATACCAGCAATTTCTTTTAGGGCGTCTATTCCGCCTTTTTTATACACATCGCCAAGATCAAAACTTAAAGAAGCTATAATTTCGCTGGCTTTTTCATAGGCGCGAGGCTTGAAAGGAACGTCTTGCATATCAAGATACTCCCCTATTTCTTGGAATATTTCAGCTATAACCTGATTTACCATTTTGGGTTTAGTGAATTTTATGATGCTTCTCGCTGAAATTTCTTTCGAAAGAAATTTCACTCTTTATATGAGGAAAGCTATTTTTAAGAGGCAAAAATAAGAAGGCTGATCCTATAGCTAAAAATCCTGCCCATAAGAACACCACCTGAAAACCGAATAAATCGGCATAATATCCTCCAACGGCTGTTGCAAGTGATGTTGCCACGCCAACAGCGAAAACTGATTCTAAACTCCACTCAAAGCTAACCTTCTTCTTATCTACGTGCTTAGTGAAGAGATTGTACCAAGCTGGAACTGCCCAAGCCATACAAATTGCCAAAAAGACTTCTACGGCATATAAATGCCATGGCTTAGTTGAAAAGGCATACATAATTGGTACAAAACCGCTTAATAGATATCCCCAAAAAACTGCCCAAAATTGAGTGCGCTCGCCATCTACTTTGTCTAAAAATTTTGCTATTGGGAGCTGAAGAACAGATTTCACCACCCAATACGTCGCAGAAACGAAACCGGCAATTTTAATCGATCCTCCCTGGATTTGATCTGTTATAAAAATAGAGAAAAATGGGGCAAAAGAAGCAAAGGCCGAGTTGAATAAAAAGTCGCTAGCAACCATGTATTTTATTATCTTGTTGATGTGTTTAAACATAATTTAAGTATAGCCATGAATGGTTAAAAATTAAATGCCGAAAAGTGAAATGCACTTATGGCGCATTTTATATATCTACTAATTAATAAATTATGCCTTGTAGCTTCTTTTGCTTTTCAGAAAAGATAAGAGAAAGAGAAATTGCGGCTATTACCCAAAAAATAAGAATTCCGGAAGATGAATCCCAAAAATAATGATCGAAAATTCCCAACATAAGATTTCCAATCAGAACGCAGAAGCATAGAAGCGATAATAATTTATTTTCTGTTTTATAGAATAAAGACTTAGAAGATTTAATCAAAATATAAAAAATACACAGTAAAAAAATAAATAAACCAATAATTCCCATTTCTGAAGCTATAAGTAAATATAAATTATGAACTGGTTCAAATTCCCAAAAATCCTTAAAACCGAAAAAAGAATAAATATTATTTCTTATCGAATAAGCAACACTGGAGCCGATTCCAACTCCCAAAATTGGACTATCAGAGATTGTACTTAAAGCCATTTGAGAATAACTTATTCTTTCCAAAAGAGCGCTTGAGCCGGCAATATTTTGAAATCTAGGCAAGATTATGTCTCCTAAAGCAAAAACCGCAATAAAAATAGATAAAATAACCGAAATTAATCCAAACCAAATCCTGCCACTGCCAGTTTTTTTAATAATACTCTTAAATTTTCTTCGAGAATAAAAAAGAATTAAATAAAATAAACTTAAAGAAATAAAAGATGCGGCCATAGCAGATCTGGAAAAACTCACCATCATTCCGAAAACACAAATAATTAAGGCGATCTCGGATATGGCAAGTTTTAAAATTCTTATCCTGGAGTGATTTATAATTAATTTTTCTATAAAATAAGCGCAAATCATTACGCATAAAAATAAATATGCTCCTAAAATATTTGGATGAGAAAAAAGCCCATATCCGCGAACAAGAACTGCCCCAGGAAAAGCCACCTTACTTATTCCCGGAAGGAAGCTTAAAAAAACCTCTCCTAAGGCATGTAGTCCAAAACTTCTAAAGGTAAAAAATTGATAGGCTGCTAAAAAAGAATTAAAAACTCCCATAAAAACAATAGCGGTTAAAAGCTTATTAACTAAGTTGTTTTTAAAGATGAAAAAGCCGAAGCAAAATGAAAACAATAAAATAATCTTTAACCTTAAAAATACCGAGAAAGAAAGAACTGGGAGAACCGAATTAATAACAGAGATTAAGGAAATAATTAAGAAAATTATTCCTATATTTACTATGTATTTATGACTTCTTATAAAAATCTTAAACTCTAAAAAAGTATTTTTATTTAAAAGCAAGGTAATTAAAAAATAGATAAGGAAGAGAATGATGACTAAATCACTTAAATTAATAAATATAGACTGATAATCGTTAGGTATTTCTGAAAATCTTTTTATTAAAATCCTGCGATTTATTGAAATTGAAGCAATAAAAAGAAAGATAAATAAATTATTTAAAAAATTCCAAGAAATTATTTTAAAATTTTGAAAGTATTTCATTAAGAATAGCTGTTATAAAAATTAGGAACAAAAAATAGACGGATATGGTTTTTGGGCCTCTAAACATAGACCTGGATTCACCAACCTTATTAACTTTGAGCCACATAAGAATTATAAAGATACATTCAATACTAAGAAAGATGCCACCTATAATTCCGGTTAGCAGAATAAAACTTTTTAAACCAGCTATATAAAGAAAAATCGGCAAGAAAACTACGGCCGAGAATCTTATTATTTTTCTTATTTTTAAATCAAACCTTAAGATATTGAAAGTATTTAAACCAACTACAATATAAGAACTCCAAAGACACAAAACACCCAACACGCCAATTGTTATTAAAAAAATGGGATGAATTCGGTCAATCAAACCAGAAACAGAATCTTCGGAAATACTCCCATAAGACAAACTCAAAACCCCAAAAACGAAAACTGCATAGATTATCCCAGGAATTATTGTTCCCAATAAAACAGATTTTTTAAGATTTTTATCCGACTTAATACTTTTAAATCCCCTAAAATAATCAACCAATGAAGGAATAGCAACTGATCCCGAAAGAGAAAAGAGGATGGTTCCTAGTGGTATAAAAATATTTTTTAAAGAAACTACTTCAGGAAAAATAATTCCCGAGCCTAAATTGGTTAAATTTTTAAATCCATAAATGAAAATAGAAAGAATAATGCCTATTATTCCCCACGTCACAAGGAGCTCTGTAAAAGCTAGTTTTTTAACATTTAGGAAAATTGCGAAGGATCCAAAAAGCCAAAAAATTAAAACTTTTAAGATTTGACTCATGTCTGGGTAAATGAGATTTAAAAAACTCTCTGAGAGAATTAAATAAATAACCATAACCAAAATCATCTCAACCACACCCATCAAGATCGATGACCAAAAAGCATACTTACCTAAATACATTTTTGCATATCCCACAAAACGATGATTACCAGGAGTTCTTTTTATGATATCCGCATACATTAAATGAATTAGACAGAATGCCCAAATACTTATTCCTAAAAATAAAAATCCCAGCAAAATGCCGGAACTTTTAAAAACATAGGGAAGAGCAAAGACCCCAGCCCCAATTATGGTGCCGGAGAGAATACCCATTGGAAGCAAAAAATTCTTATACATTTATTGTTTTACTTCGTAAACTTGATCGCCAACTCTGGCACGCTTAGAGACTTTTACACCAATCAACTTTCCTTTTGGGGCTACGGAAACATTTTTATGATCTATTTGAATTGATTTTAAAATTTCTTCGAAATTTGTAGTTGCTCCTTTGATTTTTATTTTTGAACCTGCCTTTAAGGGTTTTTTAAACTTAAAAATAGCAACTTTTATTTTGTTGTAGAAATGAGTAACTTCCCCTATCGGCTTACCTAGATTTTCAACTTTTTTTATTTTTACTACGGACTTTTTAATAACCCTGCTTTTTGTTTTGGGTTTTGATTTGGATTTGGACTTAGCCTTTTTCTTGATGATTTTGGCCATAGTAATTAAATTAATAATTTTAAGTGAGAACTTAAAATCTAAAGAAGAAAATTAACAAATATTTCCTAAATATTTTCTGTCTTTTTCAATCATTTCAACCAACTTATCAACTAATTCAACTGGATCGCTCGAATAAACAATATTTCCCATTCCTCTATGGGAATTTTTTACTATTTCCTCAACCATATCCGCAACACCTCCGGTTTTAGTCAAAACCGCCATTGGCTTATTGCTTTCAAAGCCGATAGTGAATTCATTTAAGGTTCCTATTCTTCCGCAAATAAAAACTATACCAGCGGCTGCTTTCATTAAAAGAAGATTTCTGCCGGAATATTCTTGGCCCGTGTAAACAATGCTGTCATGATAATCTAACGGTAAATGATAGGTTTTAACGTGAGCTAATTCTGATCCTGCCGGAGAATAACCGATAACAGTTCCACCTTCTTCTTTGGCGCCCTTAGCTGACCAATAAGGAATTCCGGTTGTGGCTCCAGTAACTAAAATCATTCCCCTCTTAGCAATCTCTCGCCCAACTATTTCGGCTTTATCTATGGCATCAATTGCGCAATAACCAGTTTCTGCGGCTCCAGATACAGCAATTGATAATTTTACACAATAAGGATCCGTTTCCCCTTTAACACCTTTTTTATCTTTAGAAGCTATTTTTTTAGGCATGATTTTTACTTAGATGTGATAATTATAACATAGACACACTTCTTTATTTTAAAGATTAAATGATTCGCCTTGGCGAGGAACATAAGCAGAAATAGCTAATTGATCATTTATTTTAGCTCTTAAAGCAACGCTTGCCGATTCTTCACCTTGAACAACAAAAACTTTTTTCAAAGAATGCCTCATGGGACTTAGCCACTCTATTAATTGTTTTTGATCTGCGTGAGCACTCCAAGCGCCGACTGCTTTTATCTTTGCGCGAACTGGAATTTTTTCTCCAGCAAGAGTTATCGATTGAACTCCGTCTAAAAGCTGCCTGCCTAAAGATCCTTCGGCCTGATAACCGACTATAAAAAGAGTGCTATTTGGATCTGGAAGATAGCGAACCTCATGATGCAGGATGCGCCCACCATGACTCATACCTGAGCCGGCAATAATTATCTTGGGAGCTGGAACGGTGTTGATCATTTTTGAATCATCTGTAGTAGGCGTCATCGTGAGTCCCTTAAATTTTAAAAAGTGATCAACTGACTCCATTGTGCGGGATCCATCCTCAACAAAATAATCTTTATATTTTCTATAAACCTCAACTAATTTTATAGCCAAGGGGCTGTCTAAGAAGATTGGTATTTTGGGAATCCTCATATTATCAAACAACTCGTCTATGGAATATAAAAGTTCTTGCGTGCGCTCCATAGCAAAAGCAGGGATGAGAAGTGTTCCGCCGGCTTTGACCGTATCCTCTATTAAATCTTCTAAATCATCTCTTCTTACTCCACTTGGTTCGTGAAGTCTGTCTCCATAGGTTGACTCGATAATGCAGTAAGTCGGATTTTTATCATAAAAATCTTTGTTGCCGATAATTGGAGCTGGAGAATTTCCAAGATCGCCAGAAAAAATAATTTTTTCGCCCTCACATTCAATAACCAAAAAACTTGATCCTAAAATATGGCCCGCGTTATAAAAAGTTACCCTAAATGGACCAATTTCAAAGGGATGATAATAAGGAACTCCTTCCCAATAAAGCATTAGATTATGAACATCTTCTTCTTTATAAAGAGTTGGAAGTTTAAATTTTATAGCTTCTTTCTCTAAAATACGCTCGGAATCAACTAATAAAACTTCTGACAAATCCCTAGTCGGAGGAGTGGAATATATCTTGCCCTTAAACCCTTCTTTTAAGAGTTTTGGTAAACGACCGATGTGATCGATGTGGGAATGAGTTATTAAAACTGCGTTAATTGTTTTTGGATCATAAGCAAAAGGATCCCAATTGTGACGCTCTGAAAAATTACTTCCCTGCTGAAGACCGCAATCAATTAAAATTCTAAATCCCTCTGATTCGAGAAGATAGTTTGAGCCAGTTACAGATTTGGCTCCGCCTTGAAAAGTTATTTTCATAAAAATAAAATTCTAATACCAAAAAGGTATTGAATGATATTATTATAGACTAAAAAGATTTAATTTTCTCTTTTAGTTATTTTCTCAACAGTATTTTTATCGCTCCAAGGAATTTTTTTACCGCCTGCCATTCTTAAAAATCTTTCCGAACCCTTGCCGGTAATAATGATTACATCACTGGGTTTAGCTGATGAAATTGCTGATTTAATCGCCTCTCCTCTGTCGATTATTTTTTTATATTTTTTATCTTTAGGAATACCTTTTGAAATTTCATCTAAGATAGTATCTGGGTTTTCATTAAAGGGATCTTCATTAGTTAAAATAATGTCATCGCAATAGTTGCTTGCAATGCGGCCAAATTCTGGCCTTTTCCATTTATCTCTACCACCCCCAGCAGAACCAAAAACACAGATAAGTTTTTTGTTGGGGCGCATCTTTTTTAGAGACGAATAAACTGCCTTCATAGAGTCTGGTGTGTGAGCGTAATCAACAATAACTTCGAATGGGTTTTTAATTACAAACTCCATTCTTCCTGAAACTCCTTTAAATTGAGAGATTGATGATATTATTTTTTCCTTAGAAACTCCAAGTTCTAAAGCAATACTTGTCGCAGCTGATGCGTTTTCTATATTAAAATCTGAATCGAACCAATTTTTAAAAACTTCTTTGCCGCCGAAAAACTTTTCTCTAATTTCTAATGAATTAAATTTAATTATCTTACCAAAACCCTTAGCTAAGCTGGCAAATTTTTCACTTTCCTTGTCATTATTGTTTACTACAAATAGTTTTTCTTTTTTTCTGGATTTAGTGGCAATATTATCAAAAAATTTTAATTTTGCGTTCAGATAATTTTCAAAAGAACCGTGAGACTCGATGTGTTCTGGGTGGATATTCAAAAAAGCTGCACAATCAAAATCTATAAACATATCTCTATACTGCACAACTCCTTGAGAAGTTACTTCTAAAATCGCGAATTTACAGCCGGAATTTTTTGCTTGAGAAAGAAATTTTTGGATAAAAAATCTTCCTGGCATAGTGTTTTGTGTGGGATTAACGGTTTCAAGGTCGCCAAACTTCATATTAGCGGAAGATAACATGGCTGTTTTAAACCCAGCAGATTTTAAAATGAAATATAAAATTTCTGCAGTGGTTGATTTGCCTTTGGTGCCGGTTATACCAATGACATATAAGTCTTTTGAAGGAAAGTTGTAGATGGCGGCTCCTAAAAATGATAGAGAAAAATGATATAGCTGTTTTAGCTTAGAAAACATATAAATAACTATAAGTGAAAATTTCTTTAAAATAAAATCACCCTCGCCAACCTTGCGGTTAAACGAGAGTGAATTGAGTCAGCGACCAATCAGGCCGCGACTACCACCCCCTGACCACCCCTGCACATCTGGAACGCCGAGCAATCTGCGCATGCAGGCTTGGGGACTGCCCCCACGTCTTCTCGGCACACCCTCTGAAGTGCAATTTCCGAGAAGTCTCCTTCAACGTCGCTCGCGCACCCATCGTGAGGATCAAAGACCCCAACGACAGGGACCTTGTCTCCGTCTTCCGTGATGGGTGCAGTCTCGGACCCATCTTCTCCATAGACGACTTCGAGATCCAGGCAGACCGGCAGCCGAAGAGCATCATCTCGACGAGAGAGATGCCTTCCTCTGCCAACACCCCTCAACTGATTCATGAACTCTTCGTCATCTCTCAGCTGTCCCACACTGGCCATGGCCCCAAATCTCCGCCTTCTTTCCCTAGGCACCGGACAATTGCCCGCGACCCCATATCGCAGGCCAAGTACTGATTTATATTATATACCCTATTTTGAAATTAATGCAACTATCCCTTATGATTTCTTATTTCTTAGAGCTTCTTTTAATCTCTCCTTAAAACCGGTAGTTTTAGGATTGATTTTGCTGACTATATTTTTGGCTTCGAGCTTTGAATAACCCAAAGTCACCAAGGTTTCCTCTAGTTCTAAATCTGACTCCATAAGAGTTAAGGTTTGGCTTGATACTGGAAGATCTAATTTACCTTTTAATTCTAAAACAATTCTTTCTGCAGTTTTTTTACCAACTCCAGAGGCGCGAGTTAAGAGATCTGCCTTGCCCTCATTAATAGCAGTTACTATCTGATCGATTTTCCCCAATCCAAGAACAGACATAGCTGATTTTGGTCCGATGCCAGAGATACTAATTAATTTTTCGAAAATGTTTAACTCTGATTCAGTTAAAAACCCATAGAGATCTAAGGCGTCTTCTTTGACGTTGAGGTGAGTAAAAATTCTGGAATCTGCTTCACTTACGGAAACATTTTTTAGAGTGTTTTCTGAGGCATAAATTTTATAAAAAATTCCTCCAACATTGATAGTGAAAAAATTCTGCCTTTTTTCTGATATCTTACCGAATAAGGAATGAATCATATAAATTCAATATATCTTAAAATGGACAAACAAAAAAGGGCCAAGCCCTTATTTTATGTAGATATTTTTAGCTCCTTTAATCTCGAAATAAAGAGCGCATGAAGTATTGCTACCGGAGGAACCGACTTCCCCTATCTTGGTGCGCCTAGAGATAAAATCTCCAAGAGAAACTTTTATATTCTTTAAATAGCCGTAAATAGTCTTTGTTCCATTAGTGTGCTCTATTTCAATGAAGTTTCCTAGGTCTTTCTTTGAATAATTATCAGAAGAAATATTAGTAACAACTCCTTCTGCACTATTTATGACGCTGGCTCCACAGGAACTTGAAACAACGACATAATTAAGAGTTTTATTTATCTCTGAAAGATTGCCTTTTAGGGGAGAATCATAGTAACCAGTGATCGTTGGTAGTTTTACGGCTTCCGGCTCAAGAATTTCCGTTTTAGAAGGGATGGTTATTTCCGCGCCAACGCGCAAAACTCCATTTTTTAATTCTGGATTACTGACAGTTAAATCTTTGGTTGTTAAACCAAAACTTGCGGCTATTTTCTTTAAGGTGTCACCCTTAGATATCTTGTAAACCTCAAAGCCTTTGCCAGAATTTGTCGAAAGTATTTTTGAATTAAAATTATTAACCGCTGTTCCAAAGAAATCTAATATTGGTGGGTCTATTTCATCTTCGGCATCCTTATCTATGCCATAGATATTATCCATACTGCCAAAAGCAGTCCCGTCTTGGCTTAAAATTGCTAGTCCAGAGAACTTATTAAGCTTCTTAGATTCGGAGGACTTAATATAGTTGTTTCCCCCGAAAACGTCGCCAAAAAAGGCCAGATTGCCTACGATGCCCACAAAAAGCAAAAAAACCGATAGAACGGTTGTTAATTTGAACTTATTCAGTTTTTGCATTATCTTACTTATACACTAATACTATCATGGAGTTAAACCCTAAGCAACAAGAAGCAGTTAATTACGAAGGTGGACCACTCCTAATAGTGGCTGGAGCTGGATCTGGAAAAACTAAGACCTTAACCGGAAGGGTTGTTAAAATAATGCAAAAAGGCGCAAATCCAGCATCTATTTTAGCCATAACATTCACAAATAAAGCCGCTAAGGAAATTAAAGACAGAATAATGGCCTCTGGAATAAATATCAGTCAAAGCAATTCCCCATTTTTGGGGACATTCCACTCTTTTGGGGCAAGAATTTTAAAAGAGGAGGCGGAAAAAGAAGGAAGAAATAAAAATTTCACCATTTTTGATGCAGACGATTCATTATCTTTATTAAAAAAGATAATGAAGCAATATAATATTTCTAAAGAAAAATATAAACCGAGTGAATTGTTAAGAAATTTTTCGGCGATAAAAAGCGAATTATTAAACCCTGAAGGAAATCTTGAAACTATTCCCGAGAGATTATTTAAGGAATATGAAGAGGAGTTGAAAAAAAATAATGCATTTGATTTCGACGACTTGATACAAAAACCGGTAAAAATACTTAAAGAAAATCCGGAAATATTAAGAAAATATCAGGAAAGATATAAATACATCTTAGTTGATGAGTATCAAGACACTAATACAGCACAATATACGCTGGTTAGATTTTTGGCTGAAAAGCATAGGAATTTAAGTGTGGTTGGAGATGACGCTCAAGCAATTTACTCTTTTAGAGGAGCTGATTATAGAAATTTTTTAAATTTCGAAAAGGATTATCCAGGGGCAAAAGTAATTAAACTTGAAGAGAATTATAGATCTTCTGGAAATATTATCCGAGGAGCTTCTGGGGTTATCAAAAATAACAAAAACCAAAAACCAAAAGAACTTTGGACCAGTAAAAATCAAGGCGACCCTATAAGAGTTATTTCCGCAAAAAGCCAGGAATTTGAAGCTGAATTTATAGCAAAAACAATTAAAGATATCTTGAGAAGAAAGGAGCCAAATAAATCTATTGCAATCCTTTACAGAACCAATGCGCAATCCAGAGCTATTGAACAGGCTTTGATTCGCGCAGATATTGCTTATAAAATTTTTGGCGGATTGAAATTCTACGAAAGAAAAGAAATTAAAGATATTATTTCTGGACTTAGATTAGCTTCTAATCCTTTTGATAGCGTTGCCGTTGAAAGAATAAAGAAAACATTTTATAAGGCCGTGGCTGAGAAAGTGATATCTAATATGACTAGCGCCGGTAGTTCTGGGGTGGGAATATTGGATTTGATAAATACATTTTTAGGAACTAGTGATTATTTTGCGGTATTAAAATCTGAATTTGGAAACTCTAGAGAAAGAATTGAGAACATAAATGAACTTATCGCTTATGCTGGAGAATTTTCTAGTTTGCCGGAATTTTTAGAACAAGTTTCCCTACTACAATCATCCGACGAGCAGAATAAAAAAGATTTATTTGGAAAAGAGCCGACTGTAAATTTAATGACTATACACCTATCTAAAGGATTGGAGTTTGGAACAGTGTTTTTGTGCGGAGTAACCGAAGGAGTGCTTCCCCATGAAAGATCTTATGCGACAACAGAAGACATGGAAGAAGAAAGGAGATTGATGTATGTTTCGATGACTAGGGCCAAAGAAGAACTATATATAACCTACAGCTCTGTGCCTTCCAGATTTATTTATGAAATACCGCAAGAACTAGTTCAGGTTTATAATTTTGGTGGAGTTTCTGGCAGATTTGAAAATGATTATGGAGGAGATCTTCCAGATGAGGATGAAAGATATATAGAATATGATTAAATAAATGAGGCAAAAATTTGGACAGCATTTTTTAAAAAATCAGAATGCTGTTAAAAAAATAATAGATGGATTGGATATAAAACCCGGCGAAAAAATAGTTGAAATTGGACCAGGAGAGGGAGCGCTAACATATCCACTCCTTAAAGAAATTCAGAGAAATAATGCTGAATTTTTAGGCATAGAGAAAGATCTTTTCTTAGCAGAAAAACTAGTAAAAGAAGGATTAAATGTGGTTGCAGCTGATGCTCTTGAGGAAATTCCAAAGATGGATGCGAATAATAAAAATTGGAAGCTTTGCGGAAATATTCCTTATTATATTTCTGGATTTCTTTTCAGAACTATTAGCGAATTAGAGAATAGGCCCAAGAAAATTATCTTAATGATTCAACGCGAAGTAGCTGAAAGAATCACGGCTAATGCTCCTGAATTAAATATGCTCGCTGCATCTATTCAGGTTTGGGGAATTCCTAAAATAATTATGAAACTGGGTCCTGAAGATTTTTCTCCGAAACCAGAAGTTGATTCTGCAATAATTGAAATAGATCTAAAGCAAAATCAATTAAATTCTGATGAATTGAAAAAATATTACGAGACAATGAGAGCGATTTTTAAACAGCCGAGAAAAACCCTATATAATAACCTAAGAGAACATTTCGAAGATCAAGATAGAATTAAAAAACTTCTCGAAAAATTGGAAATAAAATCAGAAGAAAGAGGTCAGAATTTGAGCATAGAGCAATTAATCCAGATATCTAAAGAGATTTAAAAATAGCTTGATAATTTAATCTTTCCAAAGGAGAGGAGTCGTCAGTTAAAATGAGATTATCTTGATTAAATTCAATCTTTTTAATATTTTGCGTTAAAAAATTTATCGCTTTTGGATACGACGAAGAAATATTTTTTAATTTTTCTAAATTTATTTCATCATCACTAGCAAGAATAAAGTGGGATCCGGACGATAAATCTACTAAATAAGTATTTTTAAAAACTGAGGCGATTGTGTTGATTGTTGGATTAATTATTAATCCAGAATCTGATCCGTCATAAATATTCATAGCCATCAAACCTCCTTTGGTTAATGACTTTTTAATGTGACTAAAGCTTTCGCGAGTATCTAAATAAAAAGGTGTCTCCCCCATTCCCCTAAAGAGATCAACTTCCACTAGATCAAATTTTTCCTTGTTTTGGTTTAAAAACAATCTCGCATCTTGTATAGATATTTCTAAATTTTTTGCTTTATCTAGATGAAAAAAATCAAAACCCAGATCAACAACTTTCTTATCTATCTCAACAGCTTTTAAGCTGACTCCTGGAATATCTTTATAAAAATAAGGAATAGTTCCAGCTCCTAGACCTAAAAGGAGAATGCGCTTTGAATCTTTTATAAAGGGAGAAACTTCAAACATATCATAAATATTAGCGCTTTCTTCATTGTTTTTATGATTATTGTTTTTATAAAAAACAGATTGAGCAAATAAAAAACCCTTATTGGATTTTAAAACATAGACATCTTTAAGATCTTTAATTTCTAAATATCCATATTGAGATTCTCCGGAATAAAGAATTGATTCGTCAATGTTTTTTTCCCTTAAAGAAAATAGACTTGGGAGAAAAATTAAGACAATTAAAATTTTGGAAGATAATTTGCTAAAAATTAAAATACATAAAAGAGCAAAGCAACCAAAATAAAAAAGGATAGACAACTTAACCCCCAAACTAGGAATTAGAAAAAAATTGGTTAAGAATATTGCAAATAACGAACCGAAGCTTCCCACTCCGTATATTTTCCCCGAATAAGAAACAGAATCCAGCCCCTTAACGCTCGCAATCTTCAAAAAATAAACAGAAAAAGAAGATAGGGCAAAGGACGGGATGAAGAGAGTGAATATAGCAGATAATACTACTCCCCACTCAAACCTATACAAGGATAGCGATTGCAAAATTTCATTGTAAAAGAGAGATATTAGTAAAAGCCAAAAATAGCCAATAATTGAAAAAATCTTAAAAAATATTTCAAAATTAGTTTTTTTAGAAAAATAGCCACCCAAATAATAACCGACAGCAAATGAAAAAATAGAAACGCCTATAAGAGCACTTGAAACATAGACAGAATAACCAAAATATGGAGACAAAATTCTGAAACCTAAGATTTCTAAACCTATAGAAATGAAACCAGAAAGAAATGCTTTAAAAAACAGACTTATCCCGATATTGGAATTATTCATATGTGATATAATTATCATTATAAAACAATTGCCTCAATTGTAGCTATGAAGAAAATATTTTCTATATCGATAATCGCATTTTCGATCTTTTTGGGAATGATCATAATAGGTCGTTTTTCTACGTCTAAAGAAAAAAATAATGCCGAAGCTTTAAGCTACAAGGTTGTGACTGAAGATAAAAAAACCAAAGACGATAAAGGAAGATTTATCGAAAGCCTAGAGGATATAAAACCAACAAAACAAGATATCCCCACTGACAACACCGGCAGCTTAACTATACAAACAGACGGTAATATAACTAACCAAATTGCCAACCAGATAGCTCAAAAGATGATAGGTGGAGCTAAAGACCCAGACGCACTAATAAAAGACTTAAAATCTGGAGATCCTGAATCTGTGGGCGACGTATATGCAATAACTGGGCAAATAATTAATGAAAAATCAAAAGAAATAAATCCAGAGAACTTAAAACCTAAAGTAGATTTTAATCAATTAAATTTAATAACCGACAACTCAAAGACTGCAAAAGAGAAGTACTTCTCTGATTTAGATTATGTTTTAAATTCTGAAATCAAAACTAATAAAACTGGAGACTTAAGCGCCAAAACATTGAATGATACTTATTTAAATATAGATTCTGTAATAAAAGATTTAAAAAATCTTAGAACTCCGAGTGATTTAGCGCAATTTCACAGCGAGGTGATTTCTGTTCTTGGAGGAATAAAAAATAGTATTTCTCAGCTAATAACAATCAATTCTGATCCGGCGAAACTTTTAATTATTCTATCTTCAATGGAAAAATTAAATAAAGAATTTCAAGAATTATTTAAGGGTGCTAGTAAATTGATTTAAAATGAAAAAAAGATTTTTAAAAATAATCTCCATAATATCGCTAGCATCACTTCTTTTGATGTCTTTTTTTCCGGGAGGAAATTTAAAAGAAGTTTTTGAAACAAAAAAGGCGGAAGCGACACTACCGACTCTTGATTATGCCAATCTCGGAGTTGCCTTAACGCATTTGATTGAATATATAGTTGACGTTCTTAAGGAAGCTGCCATTGCCGAACTTAAAAAACAAATATTAGATCAATTAGTAAACCAGGTCATTCAATGGATACAGGGCGGAGGAAAACCTAAATTTGTAACAGATTTTGACGGTTTTTTGAAAGAGGCTGGTAATAATGCCGTTGGGCAATTCGCTGAGGATCTGGGTCTGGAATTTTTATGCAGTCCATTTAATTTACAACTAAGATTTGCCCTATTCCCTGTTGCAAAATTTGGAGGTAGTGGAAAATATTCATGCACACTGGATACAATAGTTGCTAATATCGAGGACTTTAAAAATGACTTTAGAAAGGGAGGGTGGATTGCTTTTGACCAATCCTATGAACCACAAAATAATTTCTATGGAGTATTAATAACTGCTAATATGGAGAAAAATTCTAAGATCGCAGAGGCAACATCGAAAGCAGTTAATGAAGTTAACCAAGCATCAGGATTTTTATCCAGCAAAGATTGCGAGGAAGACCCATCTTCTAGCGCGCCTGATGAAGATGGCGATGGTAAAAAAGGAGATATCTTATCTAAGTGCACAGTAACGACCCCCGGAAAACAAATAGGAGATTTAACATCTAGAGCGCTTGGTAGCGATTTCGATTTTATAGTTAACGCAGATGGAGTTGGCCAATATGTGGCAGCGATAGCTGATGCAGCAATAAATAGCTTGATAATTTCTGGCGCCGAAGGACTTTTGGGAGCCAAAAATGGACGCCAAGGCCAAAATGTTCAGGCGGATCCTTGCTCTGGCTTAACAGGAAGAGCGCTTGATGCTTGCAAAAATTATCAAAAAACCAGAGGGGCTGAAATTAGAGCACACATAGAATCATTAAAGGGTCAAATAAATCCTCAATTAGACAATAGAAAAGATGCGAAGAGTGAAATGACTTCTTACGTAGCAAAGTTAGATAATTACATAATAGATTTAAATATTATTAGCGGTAAAATCAATGCTCTAAGTTGCCCAAGTAAAACAAGTTATCTTAATGAAATAAAAACAGAAATAGATTACGCCAGCACGACTAGACAAGCTAAGTTGAACGAGTCCAGCGAAAACGATCTCGTGATAAGTAATTTAGAAAATGCCTTGATTGATTTAGACGAGGTAGCGTCTTCAACAGATGAAGTTAAATTGGTGGATATAATTTCTAATGTTCAATCTTATATAAGCGACCCGCAACAGGGTGAGAAATTCTTAGAAAAACAAAAAACCGATTTAGCCACCCTAGAAACCAGAATAGACGATAAGCTAACCAGGTTTAATGGATTATTGAGTGATTGTGTGGCTGGAAGATAATTAAAATAAAAATGTTTCATAAATTACTAAAAAATAAAAAATTCATACTGGCCACAATATTAATTGCTGGACTGTTTTTAATTTTTAGCACAAAAAGCGCTAATGCGTGCAATGTGTTCACTAATGGAACCGCGTGTATAGAGGAATTTGTAACCTACATCATTCAAACTATTACTTATGCAATATTCTTCGTTTTAGGAAAAGCGATAAATCTTATTTCTCAATTTTTATTTCCTGTCGTCTATCTTGGCAATCAAGCGATAGGAAGTCCGTTAGTCAGGACCGGATTTAAAATTTGCCTACAGATAGCTAATCTTGGTTTTGTGGTTTCGATTATATATGTAGCTTTTGCAACAATAACAAAGTTTAATGACTATAAGATAAAAGATTTTTTAATCAAACTCATAACAGCGGCTGTTCTTATAAATTTCAGCTTTGCCATGGCGGGAACAGTAATGGATATAAGTAATGTGATTGGAAATTATTTTCTATCTAAGTCAATCCCGGGAGATGGAAATCTAGAAGGATTTTCAACACAAATGGCAAATGCTTTTAATTTGGGTAAACTTAATGCCGTTAAAGAGGGGCCAAACGAGGGATTTACAGATAACCTTTCGTCTCTAGGAAGATCTTTTTTGAATCTGATATTTTCTATGGGGCTTTCTATTTTTATAAGCATAATAGTTTTGCTTACGTTTATTGGCATTGTAGGAATGATGTTGGCGAGATATGTCTGGATGGTAATTCTTATAACTTGCATGCCGATTATCTGGCTTTGTTATATGAGTCCGTTTCCAGAAATAAAAGGGTATTTCAATAAGTGGTGGAAAATGTTTTTGAAGTGGATATATTTTTATCCAGTCACAGCATTCTTTCTTTATCTTGCGCTACTAACAGCAACAAGCGTAACCAATGGAGCATCTAGCGCTGTTTATTCCCAAGGCTCAGCTCAAGAATTAAATAAAACGATATTAAATGAATCTGGATTGACTGGATTAATTGACGCAATACTTAAAGCAGCAATGTTTATGGCGGCGCTTTATCTTGGAAGCCAAGCTGGAGGAGGATTTATGAAGACAACAATGAGCTGGGCTAATGGGGCTAAAAATAAATTTGTAGGAACTTATAGAGCTATGGGAGGTGCTCCGATTAAGGGAGTAAAATATGTCGGCCAGGGAGCTAGAAGATACGGGACTTCGCTTTTAAGAACAGAGGGAAACTTATTTGGTAAAAAAATTCCGTTCATAGGGGGAAAACAAAATATAGAAGCCATGAAGTCTCTGGGGGGAGATATTAAAGGATTTAAGGGGGCTCTTTATAGAGGACTACTCAACGCAACGGGTATAAGACCAGCTGCTAGAGTGGTGGGTAATGCGCTAGAGGCAGCTTCTAGTGGAAAAAATATAAAAGCAGAAGCAGAAGCTAGATTGAAGGATAGATCTCATGATGATTTGGCTAGAAATTTCCCAACCTTAACCGATATAGAAAAAATGGTGGCAATAGAGCGAGCTAAGAAAGATGATAAATTAGACAAATATGATATGGTGGATTATTTAGCTAAAGCGAATAAAAATACTTGGGAAAAATTTGGCTCTACAAAAGACCTTGAAGCTATTGAAAAAAAGACTGGAATAAATCAAGAAATGGCTAAGGCTTTGCAAAATAAAGACGATGAGACTTATAAAAAAGCAATGACTGCGTTTTATTCTAAATTTAAGGAGGGCGACGTAAAGACATTAAGCGACGATGCCTCAAGGCAGGAATTTGATGAAACTGGTAAGAGTAAACTTCATAAGGCTCTCGGAAAGGATAACTTTAATGCCTTAAGAGATGGGATATCTGATGTCTTATTAAAGAAATTCCCAAGCGCATACATAGGTAGAGTTATAAAAGATCTTCCAAACCTTAAAGCTGTTGACGCTTTTAAGGTAAGACTCATAACAACATCATCTCTAAGATCGGAAATAGGTGGAATTGGATCTGATAAGGCTAAAGTGGATAAAATTACAGATTTACTACAATCAGCTGGGTTGATAACGAGCTTTAATAACGATGTAGAATTAGACACCGCAAATAATCAATTTAAATTAAAGAAGCCAATAACAAAAGAAGAGCTTATCAAAAAATATGAAAATGAATCTGACCCAGTTAAAAAATCTGAAATAAATAAAGTAATAATGCACTTTTTAGAAAGTGATGATGCTAACGTTAGCAAGGCTTTAAATAGTGGAATAAATAAGAGACTAACCGGTTTCGTTGATGACTCTGGAACAACTACGCAAAATCCATAAAAAAATATAATGATAAGAATACAAAAACAAGAAGCTGAAAAAAGATGGGGTGAATTATCCCCTACGTTAAGAGAGGCGCTTTTTAGCGAGGAAAATTCCAGCGTTGTTTTACAAGTATCTGGAGCAAAAAAATTAAATGAAAAACAGATAGAGTGGCTACTTGTTACAACCGGAGACGTGATAATGGGATTTATTCCATTGGATCCGGTTAAAATTGCCGAAGAAATCTCTGAAAGAACTGGGATCGATAAACAAACGGCTTATGAAATCTCTCAAGAACTAAGCAGAAAAATATTTGATAAATTAAAGTCCGAAATAGAAAATATTGGAATTGGGGCTTCTGTCATTTACAATAATTCATCGATAAACTCGGATCAAACACAATCTATACCTAAGACTACAAATGAGTTTAGAAACATGATGAATGATAATCAAAACAAAATACAACCAGAGCCTGGTATTCAAAGAGGGCAGGCCATGCAAAATTTAGAAAGTAGATTGAGTGGTTATAATCAAGAATCTCGCCCAAGAGAGTTTTTAAATGAATTAACCAATGATAGAAATAAAAGATTTGAACAAAGCACGTTTAATAATCGTGGCGGTTTTTCAAACAACGCAAAAACGGAAGAAACTCACGAAGCTCCATTTATAATTCACGAAGAAAAACCTGTATTTTCCAAAGAGCAAACTGGTTTTAAAAAAGAGGAGTCCAACTCCCCTATGTCATATCAGCCCTTTAAAATCCAAGATGTTAAGCCACAAAAGGAAGCTCCTATATCTGCAAAAATAGACTTTGGAGAAGAAAAGCCTCGCAAAGCTTCGCCTTGGGATGATAAAGATAAAGACGACAATATAAGAGTAGTTCACTATAGCGATTTTAAATCGATGCCAAAAAAACAGAGTTAGCTGACTCTGTTTTTTATCGATAATCAATTCTGTGAGCTCGGCGAATTTCTCCAGTGGTTTTTCTTAAATCTTCTTCCGATTCCCTACCCTTAAAAATCTTTGAAGATTTTTCCCTGGTTCCAATTGGGTTTGATGAGGTTGATATTTTAAGAAATAAATCTTTAAGAGGATTGGATGACTGGCTTGGTTTTTGGACAATCTTGCCCTCTTTTTTCCACAAAAAAGATCTTGGATGCCAAAGATAGTTAAAAGCAGCAAGTACAATTTTTGTAGCAGGAACTCCATTAAACTTTCCGAAAGCTAGAATAACAGCAACTAATCCTAAAAATATGGAAATGATTATCCAAAGCCAAAATTGAAGAATATAAAAAAGAATTATAGAGATAACGACGGCCGTGGCGATGTAAAAAAACTGCTTTATAGTAAGCGGACCAACTATTTTAGGAGAAACGTCTATAAATTGAGGGACCTGAAATTGCATATTAGCTTAATTATACAACAATTAAACAAATACTAAATAATAGAGCGCAAATTTCAACAAATTTTGAAGTTAAAAAATATATAGGTGTGTTATAATTTTATGTAATGAATAAGGGCGAGGCATTTCCTACACAATCTCTTTTAGATATAGAAGACATAAAAGACAATACCGTTATTTTAAAAGGCGGGAAAATGCGCCAGATCTTGGCTGTTTCTGGGATGAATTTTGATTTGAAATCAAAAGAAGAACAGGAAGGAATAATTGGCTCATTTCAATCTTTTTTAAATTCTTTAAAATTCACGGCTCAAATATTTATACACTCTAGAAAAATAAACATAGATAGTTATTTGGAAAAATTAATAGACTTGGAGCAAAGAGAAGAAAATGAACTTTTAAGAAATTTAATAGCTGATTATAGGGATTTTATAAAATCATTTATTAAAGACAACGCAATAATGAATAAATCTTTTTTTGTGGTTGTTCCCTACGACACAGTATCCCTATCCTCAGCAACGGAAGGCGTTTCAAAGATTTTTGGAATTTTTGGAAAAAAGGAAAATAGCGAAGAAAAATCTCAAAGTCAGCAATTAGAAACAATGGAAAAGGATAAGCAATTAAGAGCCCATATCGAACAAATAACCCAAAGGACTAATCAAGTTATAGGAGTTTTAAATCAGGCAGGGCTCCGAGCCATACAATTAAACGACGACGAGTTGGCTGATCTTTTTTACAATATTTACAATCCAGATGCTATGGAGAAAAAAGATATATTAAAAGCTAATTAAATAAAAAAATGGAAAGCGATAAAATAAAAAATTTAATAGCTCCACCAGCACTAGAGGTTAATTCTAATTATTTAAAAATTGGAGATAAATATGCTAAAACTTTTTTTGTCTTTACGTATCCTAGGTTTTTAAATACTGGATGGTTTTCCCCCATCATCAACATGCCTAATTTGCTTGATATCTCTATATATATAAGCCCCACAGATCAAGCTCTGGCATTGAAAGACTTAAAGAAGAAATCTGCGCAAGTTCAGGCGCAAATGATGATGAATCAAGAAAAGGGACTGGTGAGAGACCCGATGCTTGAAACAGCAATTAATGATATTGAAAACTTAAGAGATTCCCTACAACAAGGGCAAGAATCTATATTTTCTTTGGGAATATATATAACGATATATGCAAATGATCAAAAAGAATTAAAACAACTAGAGGGAGATGTTACTAGTTTACTTGAGTCTAGATTGGTTTACTCAAAACCGGCTATTTTTCAACAAATGGAGGGATTTACCACGGTTATTCCGCTAGAAAATGATAAGTTAAATATAACAACAACGTTTAACACTGGGCCGCTGTCGTCTATTTTCCCTTTTATATCCATAAATTTAACATCTGATACAGGAATTCTTTATGGAATAAATCGACACAATAATACCCTGGTTATTTTTGATAGATTTAGTTTGGAAAACTCTAATTTAGTTATTTTTGCTAAATCAGGATCTGGTAAATCGTATACGACAAAATTAGAAGCAATAAGACTTTTAATGACCGGAACAGATGTGATTATTATTGATCCTGAAAATGAATACGAAAGACTAGCTGAAGCTGTTGGTGGAAGTTTCTTTAGAATATCCTTAACTTCCCCACACCACATAAATCCATTCGATATTCCAGTAATCCCCCATGGAGAAGATCCAGCTGACGTGCTTAGAAGCCATATAGTAAATATGACTGGGCTTTTAAAATTAATGCTTGGAAAGATGGAGGTTGAAGAAGAGGCCATGCTTGATAGGGCCATAACAGAAACATATGCCTCAAGAGAAATAGTGCCGGGAAAAGATTTTTCAAATAAACAACCACCGCTATTACAAGATTTGGAATCGATACTGCGAAATATGGAGGGCGGAAAATCTATAGCTGAAAGACTTTATAAATATACAAAAGGAAGCTATGCCGGATTTTTGAATGATTACTCTAATGTTGATATTAAAAACAGAATGATTGTGTTTTCTATACGCGACCTAGAAGATGAATTGAGGCCAGTTGCTATGTATATAGTGTTAAATTTCGTATGGAATCTTGTCCGCTCACAATTAAAGAAAAGGGTTCTTATAATAGACGAGGCGTGGTGGATGATGAAGTATGAAGATGGAGCATCTTTCTTATTTGGATTAGTTAAGAGAGCTAGAAAATATTTCTTGGGAGTAACAACTATTACTCAAGATGTTGAGGACTTTTTAAAATCTCCTTACGGGAGACCAATTATTACTAACTCATCGCTACAAATACTTTTAAAACAAGCGCCAGTAATGATTGAGGCACTAAGCAAGACATTTAATTTAACCGAAACCGAAAAAAGCGTGCTTTTAGATGCTGAAGTCGGCCAAGGATTATTCTTTGCGGGATTAAACAGAGTGGCAATTCAAGTGGTTGCTTCTTATTTGGAAGATAAAATAATAACCACTAAACCGGAACAAATACTTCAGGGATTGTAATAATAAAATCTGTTATTATTACTATAAATGGAAGAAGAGATTAAACCGAGACTTTCTGGGACAGAAGCCTATTTTTTAATAGCTTTTGCCTTGATTGCCGACCTTATAAATTGGATACCAGTGATAAACATCATCACAACAGTTGTTACTGCTGCTTTTTTTCAATTTTATTTCTTTATAAGAAAGGTAAAAGGGGCTCAATGGAGCTTAATTGGAAACATAATAGAATTTATACCAGTGGCCAGCGTTTTACCGGCGATAACGGCTGGAGTTGTGGGAACAATTATAGCGGATAGAATCCAAGCGAAAATTGATAATAAGATGGCGCAGACCGATTCTTTAAAAGAGCCTGATTTAGGATATAATTATAAAGATATAGAAGACCAACAAGAGGAAGATGTTGAGGTTGAGAATGGTGCGGAAGAAAATGAAGAAAAAAACGAAGGCGAGCCGACAGAGGAAGAATCTGTTCAAGAATCTATAAAAAAATAATTAGAAGCTTTAATGAAATTTTTTAAAATAGCTATTTTAGTAATAAGTATAGTATTACCGGCTGTTTTTTATCATGAAACATCTTTCAGCGCAGTTTCTAATCCGGAAATAGTAATGACATGGAAAGCTAATAGCTTTATCCCCCACTGGTACAAAGGAAAAGCTATGCCCATCAGAAATTCTGAAATAAAGGCGGGTCTACTTTTAACAGACAATGGGAAGGTTGTGGATTTGTCTAGGTATGAAATAAGATGGATCGGCGATAATGGAATTTTTGAAAAAGGAATTGGATTGGTTAATTTAAGTTTTAAATTAAATAAATTAATTTCGGAACCACAAAACTTAACAGCCACAGTTGTTGGATATAATGGTCAAAACATAAAGAAAACAATGTCTATACCGGTAGTGGTGCCAGAAATTTCTGTGGATACTAATTTAAATTCTTCTCTCGTAAAAGATGGTGGATTGGCTTTATTAAGAGCAGTCCCACTATTTTTTAACATAAATAAAGAATCTGATATTAATGTTAAATGGAATTTAAACAATAAATCATTAGCTAGTGAGTCGGCTGACGGATTAATAGAGTTAAATGTGCCGAAATTTGGAATGGAAGCATTTACCATAGACCTAACTGCAAACAATAAGCTTCAGGAGTTGGAAATTGCATCCACTGAAAAATATTTCAATATAATAAAATAATGCTTAAAAATAAATTTCTAAGAAAATATTTAGTATTGATGTTGTTTTTTTTGTTATTTGTATCTATAAAGCAAAGCGTTTTAGCTATTGAATATAAAACACAATTATCTGTTCCGATACCGGTTGATTGCGACATACTCCCATCTTCAGGGCAATTAGATCCTGGTTGTGAAAAAAAAGAGATTGGAGGATTGGTTGATATTGTGACAACGATGTATAGGTTTGCCGTTGGGGCTGGAACGTTTTTAGCCATAATAATGATTGTAATAGGAGGAATACAATATACGGCCTCTGAAGTTGTTGGATCTAAAGAAGATGCAAAGAAAAAAATTCAAAATGCGATATATGGATTGATATTACTTGCAGTATCTATACCAATTCTTAAATTTATAAATCCGCAGATCACACTATTAAGCGATAGCGACATAGGAGATGTCGGAGAAATAAAATCGAGCTACGGAACAACATCGGAACCAAGCCTTTGCGGAACGTCTCTTGCGTGCTCGCCTATTGGATCTGTACTTATAGATAAAGATTATGACGTGGTGAGGGGTTGTGGCTCTGATTGTAGATTTGTAGAACTAGATGGCGATGCTGAAGATTATTACGATGGAGATATAGATGGATATAAAGAGAAGAATAGGTGCGGAACACCGATATCTCAATGCACGAGCTTAAATACTATAATAAATCAATCCACGACAACTTTCCCGGATGGAGAAATAGTTGTGCAAACCGACTTTTGCTCACTAAACTGCACAATCAGGCACTACTTTGATAGGACAAGTATGAAAAATAAAACCGAATAAAAAAATGAAAAAAATAATTTTAATAGTTTTGATTTTTATTGTTTTATTTGGCGGATTTTACTTCTTTTATATGCGCGGCGGGGAGGTTTTAAATAATGAAACGCAAAACAATAATCTTCCAGGGTCTTCAACTACTCAAAACAATAAACCAAATTCAAACACCACAAAAACTACGACTTCAAAATATAAAAAAATAGCTGGTGATGTTTTTGCTTATTCGATAAAAGATGATGGTGTTTATTATGTAAGAAATGATGGAAAAATTTATTTTTTAGAAGGAAGCCTTGATCCTCAAGAGATTTCTAATTATGGGATAGATAATTTGTCGGAAATAAAAATATCTTCTGACAATAGCTACTTATTGGCCTCCTACAGAGACAATAACAACTATAAGTTCCCTTATTTTGATTTTAAAAAGAGGGAGTGGACTCCGTTGCCAGACGGAATAATATCTGCGGATATTAGCCCAACATCTAAAGAATTAATTTATTTATTAGAAAAGAGCTCTGGAAATGTTCTTTATATTAAAGATCTCGTAAAAAATCAAACAAAAGAACTTGCAAAAATTAATTTGAGCGATGTTGATTTAAAATGGCTTGATGCTCAAAGAATTGTTTTTATGGAAAAAGAATCAAGAAATATCGCGTCTAGGATCTGGTTGTTTAATTTAAAAACAAAAGAACTTCAATTAATAAATGGAAATGGAGAAAAAAGATTGCTAGTGAATTGGTTTAATAATAATGCTTTTGCTTTAAAATTTTCGGAAAAAGATCAAAAGGGATCACTTTCTTTTATAAATAAAGATTTGATTGAAATATCTCAAGAATCTCTCTCAACTCTGCCAAATAAATGCGGATATTTAAACGATAAAACGATGCTTTGTGGAGTTTTTAAAGAAATTCCGGCTGGAGTTTTTTTGCCCGATGATTATATGAAGAAAAGTTTTTATTCTGATGATGATCTTTATTTATGGAATCCTTCAACTGGAAACAAAAAAATGATTCCGACAGGAATAATTAGCCAAATTGACATTACTCAAATAAGGGCAACTGGAACTAAAGCGTATTTTGTAAATAGATTCGACAACTCATTGTATCAAATAAATATTGCTGAGTATTTAAGCAATCCCTAATACATAAAGAATAAGTGGTTCTTAAATAAAAATACCGCAATTGTAATCGCGGTATTTTTATTTATATAGGCCTTACAACAACGCAACGATCTCTACCCTCTCCACTGCTTTCTGTCTTAACATCTGGTCGAACAGCTAGCTCTGTGTGGACAATGCGCCTCTCATAAGCGTTCATAGCGGGAAGGCGAACCTCTGATTTTTGACTAGAGGCACGCCTAGCGGCTGCCTTTGCAAGCTCTATGATTAATTTTTCTCTTTCTTTTTTGTAACCATTAACGTCTATTAGAAAATACTCCATTCCAGCCTTCTTGGCCATGAGGCGAATAATACAATCTAAATTAAAAATAAGTTCTGGCAACCACTTTTTAATCCAATTACCTTCATTTACAAAAATATCTATGTGGCGGCCTTCAAAATCTATATTAACCGTAGGCTCAGAGAGTCCTAGAAGATTTAAGATATTTTCTATTTGTAATTTAAAGCTTTCCATTATTTTTATTCACTAAAGCAGATTCTTTATTCTTTAAGTGTTTATTTGTGAAAAATTGCTGAATTAACGAGACGAGGGCTGTGGTTGCTATATATAAAACTATTCCCGAAGGAAGCTTCCAAAAAATAAAAATCATAAGTATTGGGAGCATAAAGGCGGTTTGGCGCTGAATTTTCGCCTGAGGATCATTACTGTCCTTAGAAGCCCCAACACTAAAGTATCCTTGCAAAAATTGGAAGACTGCTGCTAAACATATGATTAGTATATTGGCGTTTTGGAGGTTAATCAAGCCAAAAGAAATTTCATTTAAAGATTCTGGTTTTGATATGAAAGAATAAACAAGATCAAGTGAGGAGCCCTTTAATCCTGAATTCATAACCTTATAAATAGCTATAAGAATAGGAAGTTGAATTATTAAAATAATAAAGCTAGAAAATGGATTAACCTTATTCTCTTTATATAGAGCCATCATGGCTTCGCTTTGGCGGACCTTATCGTCTTTATGCTCTTCTTGTATCTTTTTTAAATCACCCTGCAGGCGCCTCATGGCCCCTTGATGCATCTGCATCTTATGATTTAGGGGATATAAAATTAATTTAATTAAAATTGTTAAAAGAATAATGGCTATGCCTAAATCTTTAAAAGCGATCGTGTTATAGAAAAAAATAAGAAGATTGAATAGTGGCCTGTAAATAATTTCGTTCCAAATAAATGACATTTTGTTTTTATATTAAAACTCCATTAATTTTTCGATCTCTTTTCTTATAAATAAGAGATTGAAGTCTTTTTTTAATTTCGGCGATGTTAAAATTACATAATCCCTACAAGGAACCTTATTTAAATACCCTTCTAAGGATATAAAAATAAACCTCTTAAGTCTATTTCTAATAACGGCGCTATTTATATTTTTTTTACTTAAAATAACTGAAAAGCGATTAACTACCCCACCGTTAAACCCCTTAACTACAAAAAAATCTGTTTTTTTAGAAATTTGAGGAGTTTTATTTAAAAAAATCTGCGCCTTAAAGCGGTTTATTTTTTTTAGCACGAATATTTAGTTATTTTTTAACAAAAACTAAACAGCTAACCTTTTTCTACCCTTTTGTCGCCTAGCTTTTAACACGCGTCTTCCGCCATATGTTCTGGATCTCTTTAAAAATCCGTGAGTTCTTCTCCTTTTCTTCTTGCTTGGCTGATAAGTTTGAGACATTTTTTAAAAAAACGTAATTATTACTAATGGATAGATAATAATCATTTTGTCGGGAAAAATCAACCCTGAGCTATTTTGCGAACATTAAATTTATACATTATTTTTAAGAAACGACAAGACTATTATTTTGTTAAAAAAGTTATTAACATGATATCAACAGATTATTAAGGAAAATTTTTTTGACTTAAGCCGTCGAAAGAATAGACTGATTAATATATAGGTTTATTCTCTTGTTGTAGAAAAAATATTTTTTATTTTGAGGATGAATCTGATTGATTTTGTATCGCAGAAAATGAGATCTAGTCGAAACGTGGGTAATTATAAAAAATAATTTTAAATTAATGGACTTTGACTCTCTTTGGCAAGCGGCTCTATCTGATATAGAACTACAATTATCTAAAACTAACTTTATAACCTGGTTTAAGAATAGTAGATTAATAGAAAAAAACGATGGAGCAGCTACTGTTGCGCTACCAAATCACTTTGCCAAGGAATATGTTGCGAATAAATACTATAAATTAATACTTGGAGCATTAAGAAATCTAGACGAAACAACAAAAAAAGTAGATTTTATAGTTTTAGCTCAAAATCAGACGTATGTTCCTAAGGAAATAAAAAATCAGATGAAGAGCGCTGATGATATGGGTCAATTATCGTTTAATGATTTTAAAATAGATCCAGAAACTGGAATAAATCCTAAATATACTCTTAGCTCATTCATAGTTGGTAAATCTAATGAACTTGCCTTTGCTGCCATACAAGGAATAATTCATGAAATAGGAACAAAATATAATCCATTATTTATATATGGAGGTGTTGGTTTAGGTAAAACACATTTAATGCAGGGTGCTGGAAACGCTATTAAAGATCTTTATAAAGGTAAAGTGAGGGTAAAGTATGTTTCTTCTGAAAAATTTACTAATGACGTTATTTGGGCTATTAGAAATAAAAGAATGGAGACTATTAAAGAGAAATATAGACTAATTGATGTATTAATAATTGACGATATTCAATTTATTGGAGGAAAAGCTGCAACTGAAGAGGAGTTTTTCCACACATTTAATGCTTTATATGAAAATAATAAACAAATAATAATATCTTCGGATAGGGCTCCTAAATATATACCAACCCTTGAAGAAAGGCTCAGGTCTAGATTTCAGGGTGGAATGATAGCAGATATTGGATTTCCTGATTATGAGTTAAGGTGCGCAATAATTAAAACTAAATCACAAGAAAAAAACCTTCAATTAGAGGATTCTTTAGTTAATTTAATCTCAAGTAAGGGGCAAAAAAGCATTAGAGAGATAGAGGGAGTGTTAAATAGATTATTATTTTACCAAAACACGAAAAAAGAGCCTTTAAATCAGAAATTAATAGAAGAAATTCTTAATGAATCATCTGAAAAAACAACACAAAATATAAATCCTAACCAGATTATAAAAGCTGTATCTGATTATTTCCAAATAACGCCAAATGAAATATTTAATAGGTCGAGAAAAAAAGAAATTGCCGAAGCTAGGCAGATATCTATGTATTTATTAAGAGATGTTTTGAATTTATCTTACCCTTTTATTGGTAAAAAATTGGGAAAAAGAGATCATACTACGGCTATTTATTCTTATGAGAAGATATCTAAAGAAATAAATAAAAATCAATTCTTAAATCAAAAAATAATTGCAATTAAAGAATTAATTAATAAAGAATAATTTAAGAATTAGAAAAATATTGAAATGAAAATATTTGAAATGTAAATTGTTTATAAGATGTTTAAAGTTTGTTAAGTTCTTAAGTATAAAATGTTTATTATTTAGAAATTTATAAAACTATAAACAAGTTACTAGAAAAATATTAAGAGAAGTTAACATGGGTTGTTAGTGAAAGTATGTTTTATAAATAAAGATAATTCCGAGTTTTACATAGAGTTATTAGTCCCCTATTACTACTACAAGTTAATTATATATATATATAAATGAAATTAATAGTATTAAGAGAAAATTTAAAAGATGGTTTGGATTCTATATCTAGAGCAATATCAGAATCTGGTAATTTACCTATATTAAAAAATTTTTTAATAGAGACATTACCTAATAATAAAATTAAATTTTCATCAACTAATCTTGAATTAGGAATTAATAAAATATTCGGAGCAAAAATAATCGAAGATGGTAAATTAACGATTCCATTTTCAGCCTTTAATAGTATTATTTCAAATCTTGATTCGGAAAGGGTTAATTTAGAAACAGAATCTAATAATTTAATAATTAAAACAGATAACTATCACGCGAAAATACAAACAATATCTTTTGATGATTATCCTATAATTCCAAAAATAGAGAATTTTGATAAATTTATAGAAATAAATTCAAGCGAATTAATAAATTCTTTAATTAAAGTCTCTCAAGCAGCTCAATTTTCAGAAATAAGACCTGAATTATCAGGTGTTTTATTTGATTTTCAAATAAATACTTTTAAAATGGCTGCAACTGATAGTTTTAGATTAGCCGAAAAAATATTATTCAATAAATCGTTTAAGACGAATATGGATAGTGGCTTCCGACACATTATACCTCTTAAGACTATAAACGAAGTTATAAGAGCGTTTGGAGGTGATAGCGCTATAAGTATCTTTATAGATCAATCACAAATATTATTTAAAACTCAAGATTGCGAAATAATTTCGAGATTAATAGATGGAGAGTATCCAGACTATAATCAGATAATCCCTAAAAACTTTAGTTCAGAGATAATCTTAGAAAAAGATAAATTATTAAATTCTATAAAATTAGTTTCTAGTTTTTCTGGAAAGGCTGGAGAGATTAAATTTAAAATAAAAGAAGGAAGATTACTTGAAATATATTCATCTAATCAGTACGTTGGAGAAAACAACTATTTAATACCAATAACCCTGAAAGGAGATGAATTTAAAGAAATAAATTTTAACTCTAGGTATGTTTTAGATGGTTTAAGATCTATTTCCTCTAAAGATATATTCTTTGGATTTAATGGTGATAATAAACCTGCGCTAGTTAAAAATACTCAAAATGACGATTTTCTTTATATATTAATGCCAGTTAAACCTATTTAAAAATAATTACACTAGATTCTTTTTTAAAGTTATTTATATCGGTAATAGTTATTTTTAATAAGTTTTGATTCTTAGGGTTAGAAACATTAATAGATCTTTGATATTTATAATTATTGCCTAGGTTTATAAAATTATTTTTTTCTATTTTATCTATTAAAAAGTCGTTAAAAAATAATTCAATACTTTTTATTTCATTTTTACTTTCAATATCTGTATTTATATTAAATATATTATTCGAATTTATAAATTCACCATTAAATGGGCTTAATATTTTTATTTTAATTTGATCAATATTACTTGAGTTAGTTTGAGAAATTACGGCATCTAACGGAATAGGTTTATTAAAATCACTCCAATTTTGTATATTTTTTGAAGCCCACAATATCACGCTATCTTCCCAGTTTTTAAATTGAGGATCTTTTTCTGGGTTGTCTGGAATATTTCCAAGAGGATCGTTTTTATCTACATAAAAAAGTGTGTCGTGAATTTGCGGGTAATTTATTCCATTAGATTCAAAATTTGTGATATATTCACCTTTTAATATTGGTTTTTCTGGTAATTCATAAATTGGTTTATTAAATAATTCTGGAGTAAATTTTGGAAGAATTGCCGACATTAAATCTTTCCAAATAGGAACAGCTGCATAAATACTGGCACCTTCTTTAGTCATCGGAGAATTGTCGTTATTACCAGCCCAAAGACCAATAACAAGATTTGGTGTGTATCCAACAGTCCAAGCATCTTTATAGTCGTTAGAAGTTCCTGTTTTAACAGCTATTTGATAATCAGATAGCTGTGGTATATCTAAACTTCCTCCAAAAACCTGTCTTCTAGCTTCTGAGTCTGAAAGAATATCGGTAATCATATTAGAATAAAGTGGATCGATGACTGATTTTCCTGGATTTTCCTGATATTTTTCTAGAACTCTTTTTTTATCAGATATTTCTAAGATTATTTTTTGATCTTTTTTTACTCCCTCTTGTGAAAAGACGCTATAGGCACCAACTAAGTCGTAAAGAGTTACTTCCCCACCTCCTAAAACGAGAGATAAGCCATATCTCCCTTTTTCTGTTAATGTTTTTAATCCAAAATCACTAGCTGTTTTTAAGGCATTATCTAATCCTGAAAGATATAGAGCTTTAACAGCTGGAACGTTGATTGATTGGGCTAGCGCGTGACGAACATCCATCGGTCCTCTAAATGTTCCCGTGTAGTTTTGTGGTTTATAGCTGTTTTCTGGAATTTCTGTTGTATCAAATTCTGTTTCTGTGTCGAAAATAATACTTTCTGGAATAAATCCTTTTTTAAACAAAGAAGCATATATAATTGGTTTTAGTGATGATCCAGGTTGTCTTAATCCTTGATAAGCAACGTTAAAATTTCCATCATTTTCTATATCAAAGTAATCCTTAGATCCAACAAGGGCCAATATTTGACCTGTTTTTGGATCTTCTACTACTAAAGAAGCATTGGTTCCTTTGTAATTTTGTGCGTTTCTTTCTACTCCAGCAGTTAATATTTTTTCTGCCGCTTGCTGAATTTCCCAATTAAGCGTTGTTATAACTTTTAATCCACCAGTTCTAACTGCTTCTTCGCCATATTCTTTATCTAAATAATCCTTAACCATCATGACGAAGTGTGGAGCTTTTATGTTTTGAGACGGGCTTTCAAATTTTATCTCTTCTTTCTGAGCATTATTTTTTTCTTCTTCGGAAATATAATGTTCTTGAAACATTCTTTCTAAAACATAATCCTTTCTAAACATTAAAGCCTTTACGTTTTTGCCCCATGGAGAATAAAAGCTTGGTGCTTGTGGTAGGGCCGCGAGTAAAGCTGATTGGGCGAGATCAAGATCTTTAGCTGATTTTCCAAAAAATGCTAAACTTGCAGACTCGATTCCGTAAGAGTTGTTTCCATAAGGAATTTGATTTAAATAAAGTTCTAATATTTGATCTTTTGAGTATTTTTTTTCTAATCTATAAGCTAAGATTAATTCTTTTATTTTCCTACTAATTTTTTTCTCGTCACTTAAAAAGGCTTTTTTTGCTAATTGCTGGGTTATAGTTGATCCTCCTTGGGAATATTCGCGATTTAAAATATTAGCTATCACTGCTCTTATGGTAGATTTTAATTCCAAAGCAGAATGATTATAAAAACTTGCATCTTCAACTGCGAGAGTGGCGTTTTTTATATTTTCAGATATTTCTTCCAGTGGAATAATGGTTCTTTTTTCTTCTCCATATATCTCAAAGAGTAAAACTTTACCAGTGGAGTCGTATATTTTAGTTGATTCGTTAACTTTCCTAGACTCAAAGACATCCGAGGATGGCAAGTCTTTAATTAATAAATATATCCAAACAAAACTTATTATAAGTATTAAAAAAAAAGATGCGACGATAAGGGCTGTTATTTTTTTTAAACTAATCATTTTTTAAGGGAATTATTGCGTCGTCTCTATAAAATATAAAATATTTTCTAAAAATAGCAAGGCCCGGGCAGAGCCCGAGCCTTTTAAGTTTATTAACTACGATTATTATTAAAATTCCTCATCTTCATCATCCTCATCGTCTTCCTCATCTTCCATGTCTGGATCTAAATCCAAATCATCATCCTCGTCATCCATTTCTATATCGTCATCTTCTTCGCTGTATTTATCTTCTAAGTCTTCGTCGTCAGAGATTTTGCGGGTATTTTTTTTATTTAATAATTCAATCATGTTTTTATAATTGTAGTCGACAAACCGTTTTTAAATGACCTTTTTAATTCTGTATTTTTTTCAGTATGCGCTGTGACCGCAAGAAGAAAAAATCTATTTATGGGAAAGATTATAATCCCGAGATTTTTTTTGTCAATAAATATATTTATTAAGAGGAGGCTCTTTAAGGTAATTAAATCAAGTCTTTATCAAAAGCCCTTGTTAAAGAAATGGCTATTGCGTCCCAGGAATCGTCGTAACCCTCTAATTTATCCAACTTAAGTATGGTTTTAACCATTTTAGCAACCGACGTTTTATCTGCAGATCCATAGCCGGTTACGGACATTTTAATATCTTGTGGTCTATATTCTTTTGTGTTTATTCCGTTTTTTAATAAACAATGCATTATTACGCCCCTTGCTTCAGCTACAGATATTCCGGTTTTTTGATTTTTGGTGAAAAAAATTTTTTCAATTCCAGCTTTTTCAGGCTTCCATAGTTTTATTAAAGCCTCTAGAGAATTATTAATTTCTAGAAATTTGAATTTAATTTCTTTTTCTTTAGGTTCTATTGTTCCGTAATCTAATAAGCTTAATTTATTACCTTCAGATTTTATGATTCCATAGCCTATTCTAGATGTTCCAGGATCAACTCCTAAAATGATCATAAATTAAATATCTAAAATCAAAATTTAAGATTCTTTACTAGTTACTACTTCGGAAACGTCTTCTAAATTTTCTAAGTCTTCAACTATCTTATCTAGAGATTTAGCGCCTTCGTCGCTGATTTTTTGAGGATAGAGTGGTATAAATTCCCAATTTTCGTTTTTAAAGGCCCATAAAACCGATCCTTGATCTGCTAGCTTTGCGTTATTGTTTTGTAAAACTTTTTTTAAATCAGCCAAGGTCCTGTTTTTATTATCTGTGAGTGTTTTTATGATGATGGCGACTTTTTCTGGACCATAAGCTTCATAAATAACCTCTTCAAATACTTTACCTTCAGATGACTTATTAATTGCTCTCTCTATGTTGTCGTTAGGCACTTCAAAATCCCGAGCCTTATTAATAATTGATCTTAGGCGAGGATTTGAATTAGGGTCTTTATTGTCTCTTGCGGCTACCGATATAGCTTTTAGGAATTTACCAAAAATTTTAGCTTTTTTCTGGTCATTTGCCCCTTTTTTATTCTTTATTTGGCTCCACTTGTTATGTCCTGACATATGGCAATAGTGTAAAATGTAAAAAGCAAAATGTAAAATTAATGAATTTATTCTATAATAAGTGTTATGGATTTTAATTCCAATCAACTTTCGGAAAAAATTCAAAAAATAAGAGAGGAGGCCGAAGAAAAGGATACAGAGAGATTGGCTATGCAAAAGGGCTTCAATTATATAAATGGGACTTCTTCTCCTGTAAAAATTGATGCCTTAAAGATGATTCCCGAAGATAAGGCCAGGAGTTTAGGTGTTGCGATAATTGAATCTAATGGGCCCATCTTAGGAATAGCTTCTATTAATCCAGACTCTCAAGGGGTTTTGGATTTATTAAAAGAATTTAAAGATAAGGGATATAGTTTTAAAGTTTTTTTAGTTTCAAAAAGAGCATTAGAGAGAATATTTACTTTTTATAAATTCACTTCAGAAAAAAGCTCTATAACTAGTAGGGTTAATATAGAGAAGGAGAGAATAATTTTCCTAACCAAAGAACTCCAGAGCATACAAAAAACATCCAAATTCATTTTAAGTTTTGATTACGATAAATCTTCTGTGGCCGAGTTTTTGGAGATAGTTTTATCAGGCGCTTTGGCTAATAAGGCCTCGGATATCCATTTTGAACCAGAAGAGTCAGGTATTAAATTAAGATATAGAATCGATGGAGTTCTACAGGATGTTGCAACTGAAATTTCTAGGAATTTTTACCCCTCTGTTATTTCAAGAATAAAATTGCTTTGCAATTTAAAAATTAATATATCAGATAAGGCGCAGGATGGGAGATTTACTATTGGTTTAACTGAAAAGGACATAGAACTGAGGGTTGCGATTGCGCCATCGGAGTTTGGAGAAATTATAGTTATGAGAGTCTTGGATCCAGACTCTATTAAGATAACTTTGCCGCAGTTAGGATTTAGAAAGGATGACTTAGAAATAATAGAGGTTGAGCTTAAGAGGCCAAATGGAATGATTTTAAATACTGGACCAACTGGTTCTGGAAAAACGACTACTCTTTATGCCTTTTTGAGACATAAAGCTAATTCGGAAATTAAAATTATAACTATTGAAGATCCTATAGAGTATCACGTAAAAGGCATTGAGCAGACGCAGGTAAATGAAGAGTCTGGATATACCTTCGCTAATGGTCTAAGAAGTCTTATGAGGCAAGACCCAGATGTGATTTTAGTCGGAGAAGTTAGAGACAAAGAAACAGCTGAAATATCTATTGGGGCTGCATTAACTGGCCACTTAGTGTTTTCAACTATTCACGCCAACGAGGCTTCGCTCGCCATCCCCCGCTTGGTGGACTTGGAGGTTAAGCCTCAAAGCATTGGCCCAGCCTTAAATTTAGTTATAGCTCAGAGATTATTAAGAAGATTGTGCGAGAATTGTAAGAAGATAAAAAAAATAGAAAAAGAATTAGAATCTAAAATAAGAAAATTAATAGAAAGGTTGCCTAAAAGAGTTGATAAGAGCATCTATAAAGACATAAGCATTTTTGAGGCTGGTAAGTGTGAAAAGTGCAACAACACCGGATATAAGGGCAGGGTTGGAATTTATGAACTATTTCTAAATGATCCTGGTTACGAAAAAATAATTAATGCTGATTTGATAGAAAAATTAAAAACAAATGAAAACGTTGAAGATTTAATTAGGCGTCAGGCTGGAGGAAGAGAGATGAAAGAATACGCAATCTCTCACGGAATGGTTACTATGCAGGAGGATGGGATATTGAAGGTTATTACGGGGCAGACTGATTTTGCTGAAGTAGAAGATGTTACTGGAACCATATTGTGGTAAGTAGTTTAGAATTGCCAAATACTTTGTTGCTCCTCCTTGCAGTATTCGCTTCGCTTACATACAGCTGCGTCGTAGCTCCTCGTATTTGTCTAATTCAAAATTATTTCAGCTCTAATCACATCTATAATACGGGATGATTCTATTGTTGATTATAAAAAAATAACCCCGAGTGCGGGGTTATTTTTAATAAAAAGGCATTAACCTGGGGGCTTAAATTTGTTTCGTGGGGAAACAGGTTTAGAAGTATACCGAGGATGGTTCCAGCCGGAGCCAAAACGTCCTAGATTTAAGTATATTTCCCGGCCCCCAGATTAATGCCTTTTATTTTTGCGTTTCTAGTTGAGCTAGACCATTTTAGCATATAATTATTAAGCTGTCAATAGTTTTAGTAAAAATGCTTAAAAACTTAATAAAAACGTGATTTACTTTGGTTTTTGGTGTATTATGGGTATAAGAAATATATGGATAAGAGCGTAAATGGAGACGGTTCTATAATAGATTCGGTATTACGTCCTGGTTCTTGGGGTGAATATGTCGGCCAGGATAAGGTTAAAAATCAATTAAAGGTTATTTTGGATGCTGCAAAAAAAAGAGGCGAGGTTTCTGACCACCTTCTTTTTTATGGACAAGCTGGGCTTGGGAAGACGACGTTGGCTCATTTAGTGGCTAAAGAAATGGGGGTGAATTTAAAAATCACAGCTGGACCAACCCTGGAAAAGGTTGGAGATTTAGCAGCTATTCTTACTAATTTAGAAAACGGAGATGTCTTATTTATAGATGAAGCACATAGAATAAATAAGATGACCGAAGAGGTGCTCTACCCCGCCATGGAAGAGAGAAAGCTTAATTTAATGGTTGGTAAGGGCCCTTCAGCAAGAAGCTTGGCGCTCGATTTGCCGGCATTTACATTGATTGCGGCAACAACCAGAGCAAGTTTATTATCTAGTCCCCTACGATCAAGATTCGGAGCTTCTTTTAAGCTTGATTATTATGAGAATAAAGATATTGAGGCGATTTTGAAAAGATCTGCAGTTGTTTTAGGGATGAAAATAGATGATAGTGGTTTAAATGTTCTAGCTAAAGCTTCTAGATTTACTCCTAGAACCGCTAATCGTTTATTGAAAAGAGTTAGGGATTATGCTTCCGTGGCCGGTTCAGAGGTGATCAACGAAGATGTTGTGAGAAGAACTCTGGATTTATTAGAGATAGACCATTTAGGGCTAGAACCTTATGATAGAAGATTGATTGAGACGATTATTAAAAAATTTAAGGGCGGTCCGGTTGGAGTGGCAACTTTGGCGGCTGCTTTGAATGATGACAGAGGAAATATTGAAGACGTGCATGAGCCATATTTAATGAGTATTGGTTTAATACAGAGAACTTCTTCCGGAAGGGTGGTTACGGAGTTGGGGTATGAACATTTGGGAATAGATAGATTCTCTGTGATCTAGTTTTAAAAAATATTTTGAAAAATCAACGTTTGGCTTTAATATGTTTTTATAATGAAAAACATTATTTTAAAATCCGAAAAAGAGTTGAAATCTTTGGCGGAGAATATTTTTGAGGTTTTTAAAAATAAAAAAGACTCAAATGTCTTAGCATTATCTGGGGATTTGGGATCTGGAAAAACGACTTTTACAAAGTATTTGGCTAAGATCTTAGGGATTAAGAATAGGATTTTAAGCCCGACATTTATGATTTTTAGGGTTTATGATTTGGATTTTAAAAAAACAGGGTTTAAGAAGTTTTATCACGCCGATTTTTATAGAATGAAAAATATTGATGAGCTAAAAAGCGTAAGTTTTTTGGAGGTTTTAAAAAATCCAGAAAATTTAGTTTTAATAGAGTGGGCTGA
>CAZIWN010000003.1:62693-65176 GCA_964543265.1 uncultured Candidatus Saccharibacteria bacterium
GTTTTTTGGAGGTTTTAAAAAATCCAGAAAATTTAGTTTTAATAGAGTGGGCTGATAAATTTAAAGAGATAATCCCTAAAAATTCTATAAGACTAGAATTTAAGCATGGGAAAAATGAGTCAGAAAGAGAGGTTGCTTTTATTGAAGAATAAATATAATATCTTAAGTCAATATGGATATAAAATTTAAGAAAATTAAGGGCTCTAAAATAGAGCTTGAAGGGGTTTTAACACCTAAGGAGTTTAATGAATATTGGGAGATAGAATTAAAAACAGCGGCTGCAAGTGTTCAGATTAAGGGTTTTAGGCCAGGATCGACACCTAAAGAAATGGCAGAAAGGGCGGTTGATAAAGAAAAAATATTTGAAGATGCAATAAATTCTGCAGTTAGAGATGTCTTAGAAGAGCAATCTCAAAAGAATCGTTGGGTTATTATAGATAGACCAAAAGTAGAGGTTTTGGAAGCCACTCCGGCATTTGTTAAGAAGGAGAAAGAATCTGCTTCTGGATTGAAGTTTAAAGCAGAAATTACAATCTTGCCCGATGTTGAATTGCCAGATTATAAAAAAATAGCAAAAGAAATTTTATCTAAGAAGGAAGAGATTCAAGTCGCCCCCGAGGAGATAGAGAAAACAATGGATTGGATTAGGGAGTCTAGGGTTGAGCTTGAAAAAAGAGATGGCGGGGCGGAGATTGGAGATTTGGTGGAGATTGATGTTGATAGCTCGTCGGAAGGAAAAGAAATTTCTAATGGGAAAGTTGAAAAGGATAAATTTATTTTAGGAAAAAGCCATTACATGGCCGGTTTTGACGATCAGATAAAAGGTAGAAAAGATGGAGAAGAATTTTCTTTTTCAATTAAAGCTCCAGAAAAATATTGGAGAAAAGAATTGGGAGGTAAAAATATTGATTTTAAAGTTAAGCTTTATTCTGTTTCAAAAAGAAAGTTGCCAGAATTAAATGATGAATTTGCAAAGTCTCTTGGGCCAACATTTACTAGCTTGCAGGTATTGAGAGATAATGTTGTAGCTGGGATAAAAATTGAAAAAGAAGAAAAGGAAAAAGAAAAAAATAGGGCAAAAATTTTAGAGGAGATAAGTAAAAATTCGGAAATAGATTTGCCAGAGATTTTACTTTCGAGAACATTGGATGGATTAGTGGAAGAGGCTAAGGCTTCTGGAATGAAGGATCTTAAAGATGAGGACTTAAGAAAGGGTTTAGCTGAGAGGGCTAGGCATAGGGCGGTATCGAGCTTGATATTGCACAAGATTGCAGAAGTTGAACACCTTGAACCAGATAATAAAGAGGTTTTGGATGAAATTAGTAGAAATGGGCTCGATAAGGATACTTCTTACGATTATGTTTATAGTATAATGAGGAATAAAAAGGTCTTTGAGCACTTAGAAAAATAATAAATAAATATATGGAAGAATACGGACAATATTTAATACCGACAGTTATTGAAAAATCTGGTTTCGGGGAGAGGGCTTTTGATATATATTCAAGACTCTTAAAAGAGAGAATTATTTTTTTAGGTGGACCGGTAACCGATGGAATGGCTAATGTTATTATTGCTCAGCTTTTGTTTTTGGAGCACGAAGATCCAAAAAAGGATATTAAGCTATATATAAATAGCCCCGGAGGTTCAGTCTCTGCTGGGTTGGCAATTTATGATGCTATGCAGTATGTAAAGCCAGATGTTTCGACTATCTGCGTTGGTATGGCTGCTTCGATGGGGGCGGTTTTGCTGGGTGCTGGAGCTAAGGGGAAAAGATTAGCTTTGCCAAATTCTGAAATATTATTACACCAAGTTATGGGTGGAGCCGAGGGTCAGGCTGTGGACGTTGAAATTACCGCCAGGCACATAATTAAAATGAAAGACAAGTTGAATCAAATACTTTCTAGACACACGGGGCAATCTCTTTCTAGATTAGAAAAAGATACGGATAGGGATTTTTATATGACTCCAGTAGAGGCTAAAGAATATGGTTTAATAGACGAAGTCATTAAGAATAAAAGATAAATATTGGTCTTTTTCGCAACTACTTCGCTATTCCTCCTCGCGATATGCGCAAAGCTTTAATATCTTAAGAAACTATAAAAAACAACTGATTTGAAAATCAGTTGTTTTTTATATATAGTTTTATTAATGGCGAAAATTATTATCGACGAAAAAAGAGTAGACGATGTTTTGTCTCGCGGAGTTGAGGAGGTTTTTATTAAGGATGATCTGCGAAAATCTTTACTTTCTGGTAAAAGATTAAGAGTTAAATTAGGTATCGATCCAACTGGGCCAAGAATTCATTTAGGAAGAGCCATACCTCTTAGAAAATTGAGACAATTTCAGGACTTGGGACATAAAGCTGTTTTAATTGTTGGAGATTTTACTGCTCAAATTGGAGACGCTTCTGATAAGCTCGCAAAAAGACCAATGCTTAATGAGGCGCAAATAAAAGAGAATTTAAAAAACTATAAAAAGATATT
>CAZIWN010000003.1:65276-66789 GCA_964543265.1 uncultured Candidatus Saccharibacteria bacterium
GGATTGGATGGGAGAAAAATGTCTACTTCTTGGGGTAATGTGGTTAATATTGATGATGGAGCTGATGATATGTTTGGTAAGATAATGTCTTTAAAAGATGAATTGATGGAGGGTTATTTCACGCTATGTACTGACGTGGAGTCATCTAAAATTAAAGAGATTTTAAGTATGTCCCCTAGAGATGCAAAAATAGTTTTAGCAGAAGAAATCGTTTCTATTTATCATGGAAAACAAGCAGGAGAAGAAGCAAAAAATAATTTTATAAAGGTTTTTACCAAGAAAGAAAATCCAGAAAATATAGAGATTAAATCGTTGGGTAAAGAATCTATTTCTGTTTTGGATTTGGTTTTTGAATCTGGTTTAGTTTCGTCTAAGTCTGATGCTAGAAGATTAATCGATCAGGGAGGGGTTAGGGTAAATGACGTTAAAAAAACAGATGCTAAAGAAGTAATTACGTTAGATAAGGAGATTGTACTACAGGTTGGTCCTAGGAGATTTATGAGGATTAAGAGATAGTTTAAAAAATAAAAAACACCTATTAATAGGTGTTTTTTATTTTGTGCCCTCGGAGAGAATCGAACTCCCATCAAGACCTTAGAAGAGTCCTGCTTTATCCATTAAGCTACGAGGGCGATCGCTTATAATTCCCGTTCAATTCTAAAAACTATTTTTAATGAACGGTTTGTCGGAGTGCTGGGAATTGAACCCAGTCTACATGCTCCCAAAGCATGCGTACTACCGGTATACGACACTCCGAAAAGATACTTATACTAAAATAACATTAAGAAAAATGTGCGTCAATTAATTCCCCTCTTCCCTTATTAATGCATCTAATGTTCCAAATATAGCCGAAGATTCTGCGCTTAAAGAATTAATTGCCTGAATCTCGTAATTAATATTATCAACTAATTCCTTAACTCTACCATTAGTCTTTGTTCCGTTTTCAAATTTTGACTTCAAGATGTCAAATAACTCTTTTAAATAATTATTATAGGTAAGAAGTCTTCCAACTAATGTCACTTGGGAGGTTAGGGCTTCTGTGGCTATTATTTTTGCCGATTGAGGGGTTATGGATTTTAGATCTTTAGCCATTACCTCTAGTTCCTTAGAAAGGGCTACGGCTTGAGAGTGTGATTTTTGGGCATTTAAAATTTCTTCAGAAACCAGCCCTAATGCATTAGAGGTTTTTCCGGCCTCATCAAATTCAGCAATTTTTCTTAGATTGTTTGTGGAGTTGCTGGACAGGGCTTTAATATTTCTTCCTATTTCTGCGCTTTTTTGCCTCGAAGTATTAAACCCTTCGGGTATAGAGACCTTGCTTGAAGAAAAAAATCTGGTAGAATAAAAAACTGTAATTAGCAGAGCGATATAGATAGTGTATTTCAGGGGCTTGCTCATTGAAAAAAAGTATAAAAAAAGGTAGCATAAAAAGCAATTAAGAAGGTTGTGCGGATATCGTATAATGGCAATACCTCAGCTTTCCAAGCTGAAGCCAGGGGTTCGATTCCCCTTA
>CAZIWN010000004.1:0-22252 GCA_964543265.1 uncultured Candidatus Saccharibacteria bacterium
GTCGACATCTTAGCAGGATGCCGCTTTAGGCCGCTCAGCCATGCCTCCATTACACTCATCTTAACCTATTATATTGTAAAATGAAGAATAGCATTGTCATGGGTGCTCTTCAAGCTAATTAATGAAAAAATCTCTGGAATCGTTTAAAAACTACATAGTTCATGATGTTTTATGCGATTTAGAAAACATAACCGCCAAATCAATGTTCGGCGGATTTGGTATTTATAGAAACGGAAAAATCTTCGCCATTATAATGACCGATGAAAAACTATATCTAAAAAGCGAAACAGATTCTTCGCAAAAATTCTTTGAATCAAATAGGGGAGAACGGGCAGAGTATGAGAGCAGGGGTAAAATTATGAAAATGAAATATTGGTCTGTTCCCGAAGAAATTCTGGAAAACAGAGAAGAAATGCAAAATTGGTTACAGCAAGTTTTTAATAAATAAAAAAATCAGGCACACTACTTTCGCTTTACGCGTTTCGTGTGCCTGCAATCACTCATCGGTCAGTTCACGCTTCGAGCTCTCTGCCAAGAGCGTCTCGATCTTTTCCACGCTCGGCAACCCCAGCTTGCAGCTCCGCTCGCAACTTCTCGATAGCACTCTTTCTTACCATGAGTGGCCATCGAGAGTTCGAAAGGCCATTGAGTGCGGCGCTGATTCCAAATAGGGTTTTTAGCATTCTATCATTATTGCTTCGAGCGTACTCTCGCGAACCCCCCACGAGATCAAGTTTTACCTTCAAGGCATCGATTTCGGCCTCGAGCTCGGTTCGAGACTTTCCGCCCTGCGGTCCTTCGAAGCTCTCGACGGGTCGGATACTTCCAACTCTTATTCTGTGACGCAGCTCCAGAAGATCTTCCATCTTCTTGGCAACGATCACGAGCTTGATCTTGCCAGGTCCACCTTTTGAGGCGCATTCTACTACGCCGTCGAGGGTAGCTTTGGCAGATTCGTGGACATATCTTCCAATCTCTCGCGGAGGATTGGCGGGAATATGTCCAATCCATGAGATTTCGTCGACGATGCTGACAATAAGAGTGGGAACAGCTTCAGCCCAATCACTGAGTATCGCGTACCAACGCCCATTATCCGAATAAAGTTTGCAATCGCGAAATCCGGGAAGAGCCTTGAACGCTTCCAGACTCGTCACATACACATGCATCGACATGACAGTCTCCTTCGTGTATTGCCTGGATTCCGTCGGGCCTGCTCAGCCCATCCGTTCCATGGTCAATCACTCCATAAGTATATCACAAAAAACACTATAAAGTCAATAGTTGCAATATCCTTTATTTTATGGTATTTTTTAACCTATCTCTATATAAGTAAATGACAAACAACTCAACTAATGAAAATAAGCGTTCTCCAGTTGTGGTGGTTTTAGGCCATGTTGATCATGGCAAAACCTCTCTTTTGGACTACATCCGCAAAGCCAATGTTGCCAAGGGTGAAGCTGGCGGTATTACCCAATCCATCGGAGCTTATGAAATTAATCACAAAGTCAAAGAAACTGGAGAAGTAAGAAAAATCACTTTCATCGATACTCCAGGCCACGAAGCATTTTCAAAAATGAGGGGTCGCGGCGCCAAAGTTGCCGACGTCGCCATTTTACTCGTCGCTTCAGATGACGGAGTTCAAAATCAAACCAAAGAAGCCATCAAGATTATTCAAGACGCAAAAATTCCTTATGTTGTTGCTATAAATAAAATTGATAAGCAGCCAGATTTAAATGCAGTTAAAAATCAATTAACTTCCGCCGGAGTTCTGATGGAGGGTTATGGAGGTAACGTTGCCAACATTGGAGTCTCTGCCAAAACTGGAGAAGGAGTTGAAGAGCTTTTAGATTTACTTTTACTTTCTGCAGATATCGAAGATATGTCTTTTAATCCCAAAAATCCGGGATCAGCTTTTGTTTTAGAATCTCACATGGATCCAAAAAGAGGTAATATTGTTACCGTAATTATTAAAGATGGGGAATTGAAAGTTGGAGACTTTGTAGACTCTCCTTCAGCCAGCGGAAAAATAAAATCACTAGAAGATTTTTCTGGTAAAAAAATTACTTCAGCTAAACCCTCAAGCCCCGTGTCTATTTCTGGGTTCACTGATTTGCCTAAAATAGGCGATACGATTTCTGTTGTCCCTAAGCTAGAAAAAACTTCAAAAACTAAAAATAATTTAAACTCTATTAAGCGAGTTATTAAAGCAGACGAAAAATCTTTAAATCTTTTTCTAAAAGCAGACGTTTCGGGTTCCTTAGAAGCTCTTTCGGAAAGCATTAAAGCATTAAAGCTTCCTAAAGAAATTAATTTAAAAATAGTTGCCGAATCAGTCGGAGCCATAACCGACGGCGATGTTCAATTCGCTATTTCAACCGGAGCAAAAATCATCGGCTTCAAAACATATCCAACTAAAGCATCCGAAAATTTAATTAGAGATCATAAGGTTGAATGTATTACTTCAGAAATTATTTACGAAATTTTAGAGAAAATAGAAAATATTTACAAAGTTCTTTCCGATGTGAAAAGAGGAATTTTAGAAATTCTCGCCGTATTTATTGTTAAAGGAAAAGAGCAGGTTATTGGAGGAAAAGTTATTATGGGAGAGATTGTAAATAATTCCACCTTGGAAATTTTAAGAGCCGGAGAAAGAATCGGAGAATTAAAAATCATCAATCTTCAGCAAGGAAAAAAAGACGCCGCTAAAGTCACGGAAGGAGAGGAGTGTGGAATGCTCGTGAGTTATATTGGAGAGCTTAAAAAAGGAGATCAATTACTTTTAAGATAAATTTTAAATGCGCACATTTAGGAGAGAAAGACTTTCCAGTCTTATACAAGAAAAATTAGCTTGGATGATAGAAAGAGAAATCGAAGTTCCCAATACTTTAGTTACGATTACCGAAGTTAATATCACCGACAAGCTAGAATCTGCCGAGGTTAAGGTAAGCGCTTTTCCGTCTGATAAAAAAACAGAGGTTATTAAAGTCTTAATAAAAATGACTCCAGAGATTCAATTTAAGCTTTCTAGGATTTTAAATATCAAACCAATGCCTCAAATTCATTTCAAATATGACGAGGGTCCAAACCGCGCCGCCGCAGTTGAAAGGGGATTAGATAAAGAAAAAGAACAATTTAATAATTAAAAAAAAGAAGCCCCAACAGATTTTGTTGCGGCTTCCAGTTTTTTCAGTAATCGCTTTTATTTGGTACATCTCTCCACATATCCACGATTACAGAAAGAGCGCAGAGCGCGGCTATGCAACAGCCAATTACCCCTACGATTCCGGTTGCTTTATAGATCCAGCCATCTTTTGTCATTTGGGTGTAGCAGCAAAAAAACAAAGAAGCAAAAACAACAACGCATACTAGACCAGCCGTGAATATTAAGCCCCTCTTAACAGAGACCGCATCCATCAGGTCGTTTGTCGCATTCTCAATTGTTTCTAGCATCGCCCCTCTCCTTTTGTGTTTCTTTGGATGAGCTACCTACATCTTACAAATTACAAAAATTAAGTCAAAAAAAGAGGGGAGTCCGTGTTGGCACTCCCCAGATGCTTCAGGAATCTTTCGACATGCTAATCTTCGTGTTGGTCTTCCACCTTTTGACTCAGCTCGATCCAGAAACCGAGCTTCATAGTCTCCCAATCTAGCCTGCGCCGAAGACCGCCCATCTCAAGACCAAAATATGGGAGTCGAACCCACTCCGCACCAGACGATTTGAACGTGTCTAGCGCAGTCACCACTGTTTTGTTTTTCCCAGCATCCAATTCAAAGATTATTAAATATAAAATAAAAAATCAACAAAAAACGCCTCTCGCGCTTGCGCGATCGGCATTTTGAAATTCAATATTCACGGCATAGTGCAAAGCAAATATATGATCCAAATCAGCATTCCGGCCAATAGAGAGATCATCACTGCAAACTTGATCCTCCGCTTTTTCCGTAGTTTCAAAACTTCTCCAAGAGTAATGTGTTTCTGATTGTCACTTGCTCCGCCGTCGTCATTTTCCATTTTGGGCTCCTGTTGTTTTCTGGGCGCTTTCTCACTTTAATAGTAACAAACATCCACAATAATTCAATTTTGATTAAAATCATTATTTTATATAACATATGTCTTATGGCGCTATGGCGGAGTGGTTACGCAGCGGTCTGCAAAACCGCGTACGCCGGTTCAATTCCGGCTGGCGCCTCAAACACTCCTATGATTAGGAATTGAACAGGGGGTGGCGATGAAGGGGGAATTCAATTCACCCTCCAAGGCGGAAGAATTGAAACCGAAAGGTTTCAAAGAGTCCCAAGGGTTATCCGAGGGACGACGTGAAATCTCCGGCTGGCGCCTCAAAAACCAATATTCTCTTTTAAGAGTTATATTAGGCCACGATATCCACAAAAATGGAAAACAATGTTTCTATAAAAAAAGCGGTCGCAGAAGGGGCATTATCAACATCTTTTGCCTCTTTTGCTTTAAGAGGGGTCGGTCTTTTGGTTTCCGTAATTCTTCTTAGAAAGCTATCCCTCTATCAATACGGAGTAATGGAGCTTATTGGTTCTGTTATAGCTTTTTTTGGTATTTTTTTACTTCCAGGGATTAGTAATGTCGCCATTTCGGAGGTTTCATATGAATTAGGCTTAGGAAATAAGGGTAAGGCCAGAGAAATGGTAAAAAAATATATCGGCGTCCAATATGTTTTTGTTTCTGTTGCTTGGGCTGTGCTTTTTTTTGGAGCCAGTTTCGTAGAGGCTAAATATAACTCAGAAATTGCGGATGCTATCAGGATAGCTTCTTTTACATTCTTATTGTCACCAATAAGATCTTTTTTAAACTTAGTTTACTTGGCAAATTTTAAATTTCTTTTGAAAAATATTTATGGTGTTATGGAGGACGCCATAAAATTAGTTATCATATTCTTTTTATTCTTTATTTTAGGATCAATTAAGATAGATAATATCTTTTTTGCTATAGTTGCATCTCAAATAATTTCATTTTTTATAATGATTCCGAGTGCTTATAAAATTTGGAAAAATAATTATTCAGGAGAATCTAGTGAAGATATATCACTTTTTTCCATGCTCTTAAAAAATGGTAAGTGGGGAATATTATCCACTTATATGAATAATTTCGGTCAAAACGTTCGCCTTTGGATTATAAAATTTATGCTTGGGACAGAGGCCGTGGCTCTTTTTTCTTTTGCTTTTACCCTTTTCGGTCACACAATGTCTTTAGTTGCCATTTCTAATGTATTAAACCCAATCTTTTCCAAGCTTAAGAGCGATATGGGTAAATTTATTAAAGTTGCCAATAAATCAATTAAGTATCAATTTATCGCTTATCTATTTCTTTGGGTCATCGCTACCACAATTTTCCCAACAATTATTAATTATTTTTTCCCTAAATATCACGACTCTCTCTTTCTATTTAAGATCTTAATGATATCGATCATACCAGCAAGCTTCGCCAATATATTTACTCCAATGTTTTATGCTTTTAACGCTCAAAAAAGCTTATTTAATTCAATAATGATAAAAAATTTGTTTATAGCAATTTTTTCTTTCCTTTTTATTAAATTATTTGGCGTAGTAGGTTTAGCTTTAGAATATCTTGCCACTGTTACGGTTTATTCTTTTGAGAGATATTTAAAATTAAAAAAAATAATTCCAAGTTTTAGCATCTCTTTTAAAGATTTCTTCACGGTTGATATTCACGACAGAGTTCTTTTAAATAGCGTTCTTCAAAAGATTAAAAAAATTATCAGAATATAATTTATTTATTTTGTTACGAAAAAGGATTTTCTTGTGTTATAAATGTTAATTAAACAATAAATATGATTTTCAAAAATGGCATCTGGAATATTCAGAAAAAAATATCCAAAAATTTAAATGCTTCAAATTTTAAAGAAAAAAATCTAGTAGTTATTTTGGGATTTGCCAGGAGTGGGACCAGTCTTTTGGGCGGATTATTAGATTCGGCAGGATTCTATTTCGGCGAAGATAGCGATATGAAAAAAAGTGACATTAGAAATCCTCAAGGATTTTTTGAGAATGATTTCATTTTTGATTTATCAAGGCAGTTTTTAAAAGAATCTGGTTTTGAAAATGAATTACCTGATCCAACAAAAAACCTAAAAGCCAAGAGGGGTATAAATAGGATAAAGAGATTTTTTACAAGAATAAAAATCCAGAAAACATTATTTAGTTTAATATCAAAATCTAATTTGGTAGCTTTTAAAAATTTTCCAATCTTCTTTTACTTTTGGAAGCCATATCTGCCAAAGCATAAAATAATAGCAATTTACAGGGATCCTTTTTCTGTTGTTGAGTCTTTTATGAAGGCTTGGCCAGCAGGCAGATTTACCGCCGAGCAGGTTTTGAATTATTGGACCTTAGCCAATAAGGATGTTTTATATCATCTAGCTTCTGGTAAAGATAATAGTATTCTTATTAAATACGAAGATCTTTTTGGATCAGATAGGCAGGATGAAATTCTCAATAAAATAATCTCATTTTTAGGTGTTGGAAGTTTTGATAAAATGAAATCAGTTTTAAATCCCGAGCTTAATCGTTCAAGTAAAAATTCAAACAAGCTCAAGGATATATATCCTCTTTCCGAAACCACTAAAGCAGTTTTACTAGCTTTAGATAAAATTAAAATTTAATTTTTTTAAATGAAAAAAACATCAGATGCGAAAAATTCAGATAAGAAAAGAAAGCTTTTAGATAAAACATCAAAACTTAATAGGCTCATTCTGACAGATCGCCAACTCTTCGATCTTGAGCTCATATTAAGCGGCGGATTTCATCCATTAAAAGGTTTTTTAGAAAAAAAGGATTATGAAAGCGTTGTAAAAAGATCAAAGCTGAAAGATGGCAGCGTCTGGCCTATGCCGATAGTTCTGGATGTTTCTAGGGAAAAAGCTAAAGATTTTTCCTTAGGGTCAGAGGTATTATTATGTGATTCTTTCAATAATCCCATAGCTATTTTAAAAATATCTTCCATTTACGAACCAGATAAAAAACAGGAAGCCCAGATGGTTTACGGAACAACGGATGAGCTTCATCCCGGAGTTAAGTATCTTTTTAAAAATACTGGAGATGTTTACCTTGGTGGTGCGGTTCTAGGAATAGAATTTTCTCCTAAATATGACTTTAAAGAATTGAGATTTGGCCCAAAAGAATTAAAAGAAAAATTTAAAAAAGAAAAAAAGAAAAAAGTTATTGCTTTTCAAACTAGAAATCCAATTCACAAAGCTCATTTTGAAATTATAAAAAGAGCAGCCGAAGAACACAAAGCTCATATTTTAATTCATCCAGTGGTTGGGTTAACCAAGGGTGGAGATATAGATTACGTCACCAGAGTTAAGGCGTATAAAGCTCTCTTAAATAATGAAGAGGCAAAAAATATGACCCTTGCTCTTCTGCCATTAGCCATGAGGATGGCTGGCCCCAGAGAAGCTCTCTGGCATGCCTTGATTAGAAAAAATCACGGAGCCACTCATTTTATCATTGGTCGCGATCATGCTGGGCCAGGAAATGATTCAAAAGGAGTTCCTTTTTATGGTCCTTATGATGCTCAAAAATATGTTAAAAAATTCAGTAAATCTATCGGTATTATTCCAGTTTTTCAGCCGGAAATGGTTTACGTCGAAGAAGTTCAGGGTTATGTTCCATCTCATAAAGTAAAAAATGGCCATACTGTTAAAAACATTTCCGGAACCAAATTTAGAGAAATGCTTTTAAATGGAATCGAGATTCCGGAATGGTTTTCTTTTAAAAATGTTGTTGAAGAGCTTAAAAAAGGAGTTAAGAGGCAAAAGGGTAATGGATTGGTTATTTTTTTCACCGGTCTTTCCGGATCTGGCAAATCAACTATAGCCAACATCTTAAAAATAAAATTAGAGGAATTAACAGATAGGCAAATCACCTTACTTGACGGAGATGTTGTTAGAAATAATTTATCTAAAGGTTTGGGTTTTTCTAAGGAGGATAGAAATACCAATGTTGAGCGTATTGGTTTTGTGGCAAACATTATAGCCAATCATGGAGGCATAGCCATTTGTTCAGCCATAGCTCCTTACGAAGAAGCTAGGCAAAAGAACAGGGAATTAATCTCCCAAAGCGGAAAATATATCGAAGTATTTGTTTCTACGCCCGCTTCTGTTTGTGAAAAAAGAGACGTTAAGGGTCTTTATAAAAAAGCTCGCCTTGGTTTAATTACCGGATTTACTGGGGTTAACGATCCATACGAAGAGCCGAAAAACGCAGAGATAGTTTTAGACACGACAAAAATCACAGCAGAAAAAAGTGCAGAAAAAATCATAGATTATCTAAAAAATAGTTTTTCTGATAAGATAATTTAAACATTTATGTTCAAGAAATTTTTCAAAAGTTTATTAGAAAGAAAAGGATATAAGCTTTTCTCCAGAGACACCATAGCGATGGATGTGAGGCAGATAAATAATCTCCTATATTATGGCAAGCTTTATTCTCAGATTAAAAATGTTCCAGGAAATATAGTTGAGTGCGGTGTCGGACGTGGCAGATCTTTTTTATATTTGTCTTCCTTGGCTTTTTTTGAAAATAATAAAAGACATCTTTTTGGTTTTGATTCGTTCGAGGGTTTTCCGGAGCCAAAAAAAGAAGACAATAGTTTTAGAAATCCAAAAAAAGGGGAGTGGTCAGGAACCTCTACCCATGACATCTTAAATAAATTAAAAACAGCTGGATTATCGGCTGATTATATAAAAAATAACATTAGTTTAATTAAGGGTTTTTTTGATAAAACCCTAAGTAGTTATTCTGCTGGCCCAATAGCTTTATTACATATTGATGCTGATTTATATGATTCCTATAAGTGCGCACTAGAAACTCTTTATTCAAAAGTATCCAAGGGGGGATTGGTTTTATTCGATGAGTATAGCACCGAAGAATGGCCAGGTGCGACCAAAGCCGTTAATGATTTTTTTGGCGAGAAATCTAAAAATATAAAATATGATTCAACAGTTAAAAAATATTATTACATTAAAGAATAATATTTTACTTATTAATCGCATACAGCGCTTCTTTAGATAAGCTGCTTAGATCTGTTTTTTCTGGTATTGAATAATATTTTTTCTCACTATAAGTTCCAGAAGAGAAAAAAGAAGTAGACATAAATCTTGGTTTCGTCGTCGCATATCCTCCTTTATGTATTCCTGAAGTGTCGCAAAAAATCACCGTCCCAGCCTTGGCGGTCATTACTTTAATATCTTTTTTATCAATCGCTTTTTCCACTTTTTCTTTATCAGGATAAATTCCTCCAGGAGTTTTTTGTTTAAATAAATTTCCATATTTCATTCCGTAAACAGATTTTTCAACATACGTAAAAGGTCCAGCCGATTCGTCTACGTCGGTTAAATATATAAACATCTTGCACATTCTTTTTTCCTCTGGATCCCTGTGCCATCTTTGAGATTCTCTAGCTTCCGCATTTTCTCCAACTGGCAAGGTCATAGCTAGATCGTAATATATTAGCCTGGTCCACATTCCCATATAAGAATTAGCAATCGCCAATACTTTCTTATTCAGCGTTAATGCCAGAAATGGATTAGCTAAATTAAAAACTGGATGCTTGTCCCAATATTTTTTTAAAAAAGATTTTGATCCCTGCTCGGCGCTTTCTGGGTGTAATGTGTTCGTGTAATCCGTCAATTTTTTTAATAGATTTTGTCCCGGGAATAGGGCATCAAGGCTAGTTGTTGCAATTCCATTATTTCTAAGTTCGTCGATTACTTTTTTAGAAACCTCATCAACTTCTGGTTTATTTTCTTCAAATAAATCTCTTCCTTTTTTATTTAAAACATTAAACCATAATGGCCAATAATTTTTAATCGAAAAATAAAATCTAACTATATATTTATAGATAAACATGTCTTTTATTATCTTAGATATCTCTATTTATATCAAATTTCCAAAATTGACTTTTTAATAATTTAATGCTATTATCATAACCGTTACCGATATCTCGGTGATGCCTTCGGCAGAAGGTAAAATCTGCCAACAATAGCACATTTCCAAAGGGAGGATTCAGCTTGAAGAGGATCTTGATGGTTGCGCGAGATGCTGCGCCTTCGCGGGCGTTCGAGCGTTTCGCCACCGGTTTGCGTGGTGAAGGACATGAAGTCGTGGGCATCTTGGGCGGCGGCAAGCCGTTCAAGGGAGTGATCGACGACCAGATCCTGACAGAAGTCGGCGAGGCCGATCTCGTCTTGATCGGGATGTCGTCCAACGCGGATCTCGCTCGCGAGGAGCTCTTGGCGGCTGGCGCTGCCAAGGAAGCCGACGTTCCCTGGGGCGCCTACGGCGACGTTCCCGGCTGCTTTGCAAGGACCGAGTTCTGGCCGAAGGGCCTGGCGGAGAACGCCAGGTTCTATCTCGGCTTCGACGAGACTGATGCGTCGCACGCCAAGACGAAGTTCCCGAACGCCACCGTCTTCGCCACGGGCAACCCCCTGCGCGAGGAAATGTTTTTTCCGCGGCTCGCTCGTGGCGAGGTGCGGAGCATGCTCTCGGTGGGATTCGACGAGAAGCTCGTGCTTTTCGGCGGTGGCAAGAGCCCCTTCGGCAACATGGCTCGGCTCTCGGCCGTCATGGAGGCCATCGCGGCCATCCAGAGCGATGAGCGGAAGTTCAAGCTCGTCGTGACGCTGCATCCGGGTGATCGGTTGCCCTTCGCGGTGGATTCCGACGGCGGCAAGCCGATCGGCGCCTACTCTGAGCTCGTCAAGGAGAGCTCCGTTCCCCTCGTCATCCTTCGCGATGATCCGACGGCGGAGAACACCGAAGTTCTCTGCGGCAACTGCGGCGTGCTCTCGATCTCGGGTCATCTCCCAATCGGCGACATCGTCGCTGGTGCCGACGTGGTGATTGCTGGGCTCACGGGTTCGACCGCCATCGAAGCGGCCGCCAAGCGGGTTCCGGCCATCTGCCTCGGGGGAGAATTCGATCTCCGCAAGCTCAAGAAGGAGACCAATTCTCGGGTTCCCGAGGCGGCAGCGAAGGGTGTTGCCGCTTTCTGCAGGATGACGGAAGATCTCGGTCTCAAGATCCTGACTTGTGTCGGTGGGGACGGCAATCCGTTCTCGATCGCCCAGGAGCGGGAGTTCCCGATTCCGGCTCGTGGCGAGGCGACGAACAAGGCAGTCGAGGCGTTGAAGGCGATGCTCTCTGGGGCTCCCGCCGCGGCCTGACGGCCAAAGATCAGCGTCGCAAAGATGCTGATCTGGAAAATGAAGTTTGAGGGGTTGTTCGCTACGGCGGGCAACCCCTTTTTTTTATTGATTTATCTTTATTATTGAATTAAGCTAGAGATAATAATCTAATTTTATGAGCAAGAAAAATATTTTAATTACTGTACCGGAAGATATAATAGCTAGAAATATTTTTTTTACTGATTTTTGGCCGGAATTTTCTAAGTCTTCAAAAGAAGATGTTATTACTATAGTAGTTCCTGAAGAAAAAAGAGATTTTTACGATAAAATTTTTAAAGCCCAAAACATATCAGTTATTGGATTTAAAAGAAAACCAGCTGGTAAATTAGAAAATCTTATAATGACCCTTGCAAGAAGTGGAATAAAATCCAACACCAATCTATGGTCTAAGATGAGGTCTCGTTATAGGGGAGATTCAAGTTTCTTCGATACTTATTTTAAAAGATTTTTAACATTTACTCTGGGAGGATTTGATTGGTATAAAACCATATTAAGATCTTTAATACTAAAAACCCCACACGATCAAAACGTTTTAAAAATTTTTAATGAACTAAAACCAGACATTTTAATCTCAACGTCTCTAACTAATTTTGAGTTCGATGTTTTAATAGCTAAATCAGCAAGAAAGCTTGGTATACCCATAATTGGCATGGTTAGAAGCTGGGATAACCTTTCTAGTCATGGTCTTTTGCGTGTTGTTCCAGATATTCTTTTATTGCAAAATGAATTTTTAAAAGAAATGGCTCACAAATATCAAGGCAAGGAATTAAGGCGAGTCCCTATAATAATCTTCGGGCTTCCTCATTATGATAAATATTTTAATGCTGACAATTTTCTTAAAGATAAAAAAGAATTTTTTGAAATGTTCGGCCTTAATCCTAATAAAAAAACTATTCTTTATTGTGGGATGGGTGAGCTTCTTTTTAAAAGAGAAGCCGATTTAATAGATATATTTGAAGATTTAGTGAACGAAAAAAAACTTTCTTCAGATTTGCAGATTATATATAGCGCCCACCCTAAATTTTTAAGCTCTCTCGAGAAGCTTAAAGATAAAAAGCATATTTTAGCAGCTCCAAAGATTTCATATAAATCAGAAGGGGCTAATTCTTGGGAACTTCAGTTGGAAAATAATTTACGTCTTATTAAATTAATAAAATACGTAGATGTTTTGGTTATGGGAGCTTCTTCTATGGCAATAGATGCCGCAACTCTAGATAAGCCAGTGATCTGTGTTGGTTTTGATGGAAATTCAAAATCGATGAATTATTGGGAATCTGTTGCCAGATTCTATGATACATACACACACTTTGAGGAGCTATTAAAGGCTGGTGGGCTCGTAATCTCATGGTCAAAAGATGAATTGGCGGAGCACGTCAACAGATATCTCAAAAATTCCTCTCTTGAAAAAGAGGGTAGAAAAAAAATTATAGAACGCTTTGTGGCTCCATTTGATGGCAAGTCGGGTATTCGTTTAGCTAAGGAGGTTTATGCACAAGTTGTAAAAAATATAAAAAACTAAAATTATGATTAAAAAATACACCGTATTAGGAATTATCCCGGCGCGCGGGGGTTCAAAAAGAGTTCCTAAAAAAAATATTAAAAAATTAGTCGGCAAGCCTCTTATTTCCTATACATTTGATGAAGCTAAAAAATCTAAATACATAGATAGATTAGTCCTTATATCTGACGACAAAAAAATCGGAGCATTGGCAAAAAAAAATGGAGTTGATTGGCCGTTTGTCGAACCCCCAGATATGGCTGACGGAACAAAAACTGATTTTGAATTTTTTACCCATATGCTTCAGTGGTTGAAAGATAATGAGTCTTATGTTCCGGATATTATAGTTCAATTGCGTCCAACATCTCCTCTTCGCACAGTTGAGCATATCGATAAATGCATTGAGCTTTTAGCTGATCATCCCGAAGCCGACTCCGTAAGAACAGTAACCGAGCCAGAGCAAAGTCCCTATAAAATGTTCAAAATAGAGTCAGGCGGATATCTTTCTCCCCTGCTTTTAATTCCGGGAATCCCAGAATCATATAATCTTCCTCAAGCAAAATTACCAAAAGCCTATAAGCATGTTGGTTATTTAGACATTATCTGGAATAAAACAATAATGGAAAAGAAAAAGATGACAGGAGAAAAAGTTTTAGCATTCCCATTGGAAGTTGCATATAGTGGCATAAACACAATTTCTGATTGGGAATATTACGAGTATCTTATAAAAAAACAGAAAAAAAACAGCAAGAACAAGAAATAATTTCTACAACTTAGATGTTTATATATATAATTCGCCATGCTAAAAGCCTACCCAGAGACGGAATGCAATACGCTGATGCCTCAAAAGTTTCTTTATCTGCCGAAGGCATAGTTCAGTCCGAAAATCTCAAGGATAGAATAAGGAAAGAGGGAATAGAACACATCGTTTCCAGTCCTTTCCCCAGGACCAAACAAACCGCGGAAATTATTTCTGATGGTAAAATTTCCATTTCTTTCGATGAGCGATTAATAGAGCAGGCTCCATCTAAAACCCTCGTCGGAACCGATTTTAAAAAAGCCAAAAAGCAAACCAGAGAAGACAAAGATTTTATTCCAGAAAATGGAGAATCGTTCAATTCTGCAGCTAAGAGATTTATCGATGCCTTAAGCGACATCTCTAATCTTTCTTATAAAAAAATAGCCATAGTCTCTCATGCGCTCGTTATCGAAGCCGCTCTGACGAATCTTTTTGACCTTAAAGAAATTCCAAAAATAGAGGAAGCTTCAGTCACCTTACTTGAATCTGATGGTAAAAAGTTTAATATTGTATATATTAATAAAACTAGATTTTCTCTTAAAAAAGCCATTAAAAAATTGCTCAATTTAAGGTAAAAATGCTTAAGGCGTTACTTTTTGGATAGAAAAACCATTATATATATCAACAATAAATTTAAAACAATTAATCTATGAAAATTATAGAAAAATTAAAGCATCAGCTCGAAGGCAAGCCTTCTAAGGTAAAAGTCGGTAAGCAATATATCGGCAAAGGCGAAAAAGTTTTTATAATTGCCGAAGTGGGAATTAATCATAATGGTGATTTGGAAATTGCCAAAAAATTAATCGATGCCGCCAAAGACGCCGGCGCCGATGCTGTTAAGTTTCAAAAAAGAACCACCACAGAAATTTTAACTAAAGAAGGTTTAGAAAAACCATATACTTCTCCTCATGCGTTTGCTGCAACTTACGGCGAGCACAGAAACAAGCTTGAGTTCGGAGAAAAAGAATATAAAGAATTAAAAAAATATTGCAGCGACAAGGGAATTCTTTTCTTTGCCAGCGTCTGGGATCCTGTCAGCGCAGATTTTATGGAAAAATTAGGAACCGATGCCTACAAAATTCCATCCGCAGATTTAATCAATATTCCTCTTTTGCAATATGTGGCAAAAAAAGGAAAGCCAGTTCTCTTATCTACTGGTATGAATACTATGGAAGAAATAGAAGCGGCTGTTCGCACAGTTTTACACGAAAATTCAAAAGTAGTTCTTTTCCATTGCTTATCTCTCTATCCATCGCCAGAAGATAAAATTCAAGTTGCCTTCATGGATACAATTCGCGATAAATTCGCTCCACTTCCGGTGGGTTATTCTGGCCACGAAATAGATCTTCTTCCAACATTAATTGCCGTCTCAAAAGGCGCAGTGGTAGTTGAGCGTCATTTAACTTTAGATAAAAAAATGAAGGGATCAGATCACTCCGGATCTTTAGAGCCTCATCAATTTGCCGAATTAGTTTCTTCTATTAGAAGAATAGAAAAAATATTAGGTGATCCTAAAGAAAGAATTTTACCAGCAGAATTAAAACCTCTTAGGGAAAAGCTCGCTAAAAGCGTTGCCTCAAAAGTTGCCATTAAAAAAGGAACTATCATTACTCAAAATATGTTAGCTGTTAAGGGTCCGGGAACAGGAATTCCTCCAGCTAAAATTTATGATTTAGTTGGTAAGGTTGCCAGGGAAGATATTGCTGAAGATACCATCATTACCACTAAGGCTATGTATTGGTAATCTTTAAGAATGGGTAAAAGTGTTTTAGTTAAAAAAGAATATTTAGACAAAGTACTTTCTCAAGAATCAAAAGATGGCAAAAGAAACCTTGAACCGCTCAAGTCTTTTGCTATAGAAAATTCTTTTCCCATGACTATTCTTGAGGACAAGAATGTTTCAAATAGAGCAGAGGTTCACGCTCACGAAGATGATCTCTGGTTCTGTCTTGAAGGCGAAGTTGAATTTATTTATGGCGGAGAATTAATTAACCCGGTCTTCAAAGAAAAAAATGGCGTAGTTGATAAAAGAGAAATTAATGCAGACGGAATCAAAAACGGCACCACAGAAATTTTAAAAAAAGGGGATTGGCTTTATATTCCGGCAGGCGAGCCTCATCAGCATAATTGCAAAGGATTGGCACGTCTTTCTATAATCAAAATTCCCAAGAAATAGATGCTTTTTCTCTCCTTGATGCTTGTTGGCACATTTTTTCTTGGCTGCAGTGACGTGTTGCGTAGAAAATATTTAGTTTCTGGCATAGACGATCAGGCCATGCTGGTTCTGACTCTTTTTCTTACGGGGACTTTAACTCTTCCCGTTTTTTTAATTACAGGCCTCCCAGAGATTCAAAATGGTTTCTGGCCGGCTTTTTGGGCAACCGTAATTTTAAATATAATATCTCAGAATATTTTTATTAAAGCATTTAAATTAAACGAAGTATCTCTCGTAGCTCCGCTACGCCTAATCACTCCTCCTCTAGTGATTATCTCCGGAATTTTAGTTCTAGGGGAAATTCCATCACTCCCAGGAATTATCGGTATCTTTATAACTATGCTTGGTTTATTTTTTCTTCTTTTAAATAAGAAAGATAATAAATCATTTAATCTAGATTCTTTTAAGGAAAGGGGAGTGATCTATGGCTTAGTAGGATCCATCTTATTTGCGGCCTCATTTCCATTCGACAAAATCATCGTAGTTAAATCCTCGGCCATCTTTGCCGTTTTTTCGGCTTTTACCGCCATATCTATATTCAGTTTTTTTATTAATATATTTCTAAATAAAGGATTTTATTTAAGGTTTAATTCCATAGTAAAAAACAATTTTAAACCAAATCTCTCCATAGCTTTCTTGACTAGTTTTGGTACAATTCTCACCAATCAAGCCCTTAATTATTCTTTAGCTGCATATGGAGCCAGTCTTAAGCGTCTAGCCGTTCTTTGGACAGTTATTCTTTCTGGTAAATTTCTAAAAGAAAAAAATATAGAAATAAAATTAACAGCAACGATTATTATGTTTGTAGGTATTTTAATATCTATAATTTTTTAAATAAATCACTATTTAAAGTCGCACCATTGACTGTTTAGTGCGCCCGGAGGGAGTCGAACCCCCAACCCCTTGGTTCGAAGCCAAGTACTCTATCCAGTTGAGCTACGGGCGCGCATATAGGCTTTAAGCCCTTATTTATAAGGCCTAATAAACCCTTAAAAATAAGCATTATTAAGTATATATCATATTTTAGCTATTGACAAACTAATAGTTTTCTGATAGACTATACAAACACTCGAAAAGTCAGTTAAATGAAGATTTAGTTTAGGTCCCCATAACGGGGATTTTTAATTAGAACCTTCTCTCGGGTGTTTAAGAAAAAATATGAATAAATTATATTTAAAACTTAATAAGGGAATTGGAGATGTCTTGTCGAGAGCTTTAACGCTTTCATATATTAAGATCTCTAATAATAAGGTTAGAATTCTTGCCGTTATTATGTTCTTAAGTTTTTCTACTCAAGCTGTTGCAGGTATTGTTTTAGATGAAGCTACTTCAAGCAGTGAATCTTTCTTTAACTTAACATCATTAAACGATGCTCATTCAGAAGTTATCTATGAAACATTAGAATTTACTGCAACTGCTTATTCTTCAACATCAGACCAAACTGACGATTCACCATTTATTACCGCTGCTAATACCAGGGTAAGGGATGGAATTGTTGCTACAAACAGCTTGCCATTACATACGAAAATTAAGATTCCAGCTCTTTATGGAAATAAGATTTTCGTTGTTGAAGATAGGATGAATAAGAGGTACGGAGAAAGGGTTACAACTCTTGATCCTGAAAAATTAAAAGACGGAGGAAGGTTGGATATTTGGTTTCCTGAAACTTCCAAAGCCTTAAAATTCGGTATCAAAAAAGTAACAGTTCAAATCTTATAATAAAAAATCCCCCGATCGGGGGATTTTTTATATTTAATTAATAACACTTCCAATTAATAATTATTTTATATATTATTGAAATACAAATTTTATAAGCTTATTTTTTATATGAAGGACGTCATAATTTTCACCATCAAAGGAATTGTTGTTATAACCGTATTCTTGATAATTAAGGATATTGTCTCCGCCTTTTTTTAACTCATTATTTATAACTATCCGCCTGTATTTTATAGAGTTCAGCATATCTCTCTTTATTTTGAATAAGCTTCTTGTGGTTACCTTCTTCAATTAATTTTCCATGCTCAATTACTAAAATATTGTCCGCATTTTTAACAGTGCTGAATCTGTGAGAAATTAAAATAACGGTTCTATTCTTCGGTAATTGCTCAAGCGTCTCAAATATTTCCTGTTCTGCTAACGCATCAACCGATGCAGTTGGCTCATCTAGTATTGTTATGGGGGATTCTCTATATAAAACTCTAGCTAATGCCATGCGTTGCCTTTCTCCTTTAGAGAGATCAACTCCGTCTTCAAAACCCTTCCATATTAGCTGATCATATTTTTTTGGGAGTCTTTCTATAAAAACATCCGCCCTAGCCATTTTAGCGGCTTCCTTAACTTTCTGCTCATTTAATTCCTTTTCCGGATTGCCAAGCGCGATTGCTTCCTTAACAGTAAACTCATAACTGACGAAGTCTTGGAATAAAACCCCTAATTGTTTTTGCCAAGATAAAAGATTTATATCTTTCAAATTTTTACCATTAATTAAAATACTGCCAGATTCAGGGTCATAAACCCTGCAAAGCAATTTAATTAAGGTTGTTTTTCCCGCTCCGCTAAGGCCAACTATCGCTATTTTTTCACCGGGATTTATCGTAAATGATAGGTTTTTAATAGCATAATTTTGATTATTTTCACTATATCTAAAAGAAACTCCAATAAATTCAATTTTGGGAGGTTTATTAGAAAAATCTACAATCTCTCCAATTTCGTTATCTTTGATTTTTGGTTGAATTTCATCAATTTTAAACCAATATTCAGTATAATTAGAAAATTCTGAAACCCATCCAATTCTCTTAAAAAAGTCTGCTAAAGTTCCTTTAAATCCTCTATAGGTTGTATAAGCAAAAAGCATAGTTCCTATTGGTAATAATCCCGTGATTGCTAAGTTTATTATTCTCCAAATTCCGGCTCCTAAGAAGATAAAGAATATAGCAATAGAAAGGAATTCCCAGATTAATTTTCCTCTCTCTGCTTTCTTTAATTCATCGTCAAAGCTATCGAGTAATTGCTTTATTTCACTAATAAATTTTTTCGACAATTGATAAAGCTTTAGTTCAACCAAAGAGATTATTCCTTCAAAATGGCTTCTCGTATTAAAATATCTCCTCCTATTATTTGAATTTAAATCCCAGATCCAAAATACATCTTTTCCATATCTCATCTGGGTATACAATGCAGGAATAGCACCTAAAAATGCATAAACCAGAAGATTTCTATCTATAAATCCTAAAATAACAAAAGAAACAATAACTCCTATTAAATTAGATAAATTTGTAATAGAAAAAGTTATAAACTGATAAATACTCATATTGCCCCTTTCTTGGGCTTTTTGCATAAGCTCTTGATATTCTGGGCTTTCCACCGTTGCTATATCTAAAGAAGCTATTTTCTTAAAAAAATATAAATTTAAATTCCTAACTATATTAAATCTAAAATTTGTATCAATAAAAGAATTTAAATTTCCTATTATATTAGGCAAAGCTGTTGTGAGTATTAGAAATAACGTTGCAGTAATAATTTCTTTTAAATTATTTAAACCATCTTTATAAGAAATCGTTAAGTTTATTAATTTCCCAAAAAGCCCGTTCTGTATATATGGTATTACTGCTATTAATATTGAAAAAAATATTAAAGCAATTATATTTTTTCTGTCATTTTTAATTGCAAAAAGAAAGGATTTTTTTAAATTTTTCAATATTTTAGAAAAATCCAAGAATCCTTGGAGAATATGATTATTCTTTTTTACTTCCATTTTATATTTATTCCTAAAATATACTTCAGAGATTAATAGGTGCCCGGGGCGGGACTCGAACCCGCACGCCTTACGGCAAGCGATCTTAAGTCGCTCGTGTATGCCATTTCACCACCCGGGCAAAATCTTTTATAGTTTACTTAAATTTTTAAGTATTCTCAAGTCTATTGTATAATTTACTTAAATTTAATATAAAAATATGTTATTAGAATTTTATGGAGATGGTTGCCCACATTGTCAGATTATGAAACCTCGAGTCGAAAAACTAGAGACAGAGAAGGGTGTTAAGGTTGAGCAGTATGAAGTTTGGCACAATAAAGATAATGCCGAAAAGATGGCTGAATATGATAAGGATCTCTGTGGTGGCGTCCCTTTCTTTTTTAATACTGACACTAAGAAATTTATTTGTGGCTCTGTTCCATATGACGAGCTTTTGGATTGGGCAGGGGTTAAAAAATAATACTATTAATGGAATTAATTATCCCAATTTTTATTGCCGGAGTCTTAACTTTTCTTGCCCCCTGTACGCTTCCAATCGTTCCGGCATATTTAGCATTTATTTCCGGAGTTTCACTTGAAGAAGCTAAAAAGGGAAATTTTCAAACCAGATTTAAGATCTTACTAAACGCCTGCGCTTATTGCCTGGGTTTCAGTGTTATCTTTGTATTCTTCGGAATACTTTTTGGATTAGGCGGTTCATACCTTATTCAATATAGAGGAATAATTAATAGAATCGGTGGAATTTTTATTTTAGCCTTGGGCCTTTATATGACAGGTATTTTAAAGATTCCTTTTTTTGACGCCGAACGCACTCCAAAATTTATTTCAAAATTAGATTTATTGCTTAATAATTTTCGGAATATTTTTCTTAAATTTCGAGCGAGGCGAAGTCAAAAAAATTCAGCATATACAAAGATATCTGGTGAACTTTTTTCTGACAAAGCCGAAGCCGAAATTAAAGAAAAAGAATCGAAAGGTTATTATGCAATAAGTCTATTCAAACCAGGAACATTATTAAGTTCTTTTCTTTTTGGTGCCGTTTTTGCTTCTGGTTGGAGTCCGTGCGTTGGGCCAATTTTAGGATCGGTTCTTCTTTTAGCATCTCAATCAGCTACGGTCTTTAAGGGCGCCATTCTTCTATCTGTGTTTTCTTTAGGGATTTCCATTCCCTTCATTCTAGTTTCTCTAAGTGTTGGTTATTTCTCTCGCCTCACGGCTCGTTTTAGTAATTTCGTTTCTATATTTTCAAAAATATCAGGAATCTTCCTTTGTCTAATAGGTTTACTTATTTTATTCAATCAATTTGGAGTTTTCGTCGGTTTTTTCTATAAATTATTCGATTCCTTCGGTTATGAAAAACTTCTAAATTATTTATAAGACTTTTGCCTTTTTCTTGATTTTAGTGCATTATTTTTGATAGAATTTTCAAGCTTAAATACGGGACTGCTCTCATCGTCTAATGGTTAGGACATCAGGTTTTCATCCTGGAAATCGGAGTTCGATTCTCCGTGGGAGCGCCAATTATTTGAATTAGTTTTTATGTTTATCTTATCAATCGAAACTTCCTGTGATGAAACAGCTCTAGCTCTTTTAGATTGTTCCGGAACTGCTAAAAGCCCTAAAATTAAAGTTTTAGAAAACTTAGTTTCTTCGCAAATAAATATTCATCGCCCATTCGGAGGCGTTGTTCCAAACCTTGCTAAGCGTGAACACGAAAAGAATCTTCCTCTTTTATATTCTCAAATAAAAAACAGTAAACATTGGAAGATGCCAGATTTAATAGCCATAACTTCTGGTCCAGGGCTTCCTCCTGCTCTTTGGGTGGGTATTGGTTTTGCAAAAAAAATCGGAGAAGAATTAAATGTTCCAGTCGTGGGCGCCAATCATATGGAGGGGCATTTATATAGTTTTCTTCTGGAAAGAGAAGAAAACTCTCAAAATTTAAAATTTGAATTTCCAGGAATTGCTCTAGTTGTTTCAGGTGGACACACTATGCTTTTACTTATGAAATCTCTAACTTCTTGGAAAAATTTAGGAGAAACTCGCGACGATGCTGTAGGGGAAGCCTTTGATAAAGTTGCCAGATTAATGAATCTTCCGTATCCCGGTGGGCCAGAAATAGAAAAGCTCGCCCGTGAAGGCAATCCAAAAGCTATCTCTTTTCCTCGCCCAATGATGAATGATAAGAATTATGAGTTTAGCTTTTCTGGACTTAAAACCTCTGTTTTATATTACTTAAAAAATCTTTTTCCCAACGAAGACAGTTTTAATAATTTTAGGCAGTCATCTCACAACATTGAAGACGGTAAAAATTCTGTAATCAGCCTAAAGCAAATTAAAGATATTTCTGCTTCGGTTCAACAAGCCATCTTAGACGTGCTCTCTAAAAAAACAACCAATGCCATAAAAGAATTTGGTGCAAAATTCGTAGTTCTTTGTGGGGGAGTAGCCGCCAATTCTGCTTTAAGAAATAGATTAAAAGAAGATTCAGAAAAATTAGGGATTCAATTCTTCTCTCCGACTTTTGAATTTAATACAGACAATGCCGCCATGATCGGAGCCGCTGCTTTCATGAGAAAAATTTCTAAGAAAAAGCCATATAAATTGGAAGCCGACTCAAATCTAACTTTATAAAAATAAAATTTGAGTCGATCCCGATTTCATTTCATTATTTAATCATCGGGACAGACTCAAACCTCACCCTTTAATTTTTTACTGCTTTTAAGGTATATTCTATATATAT
>CAZIWN010000004.1:22352-46124 GCA_964543265.1 uncultured Candidatus Saccharibacteria bacterium
ACTCAAACCTCACCCTTTAATTTTTTACTGCTTTTAAGGTATATTCTATATATATGAATACGGAAGAATCAAAAGAAATCTCGAAATCATATGACCCAAAAATAAACGACTCCGAAATAAATAAGCTCTGGGAAGAGTCTGGTTTTTTTAATCCCGACAATCTTCCAGGAAAAAGAAAAAAAGTATTTTCAATGGTTTTACCTCCTCCAAATGTGACAGGAACCCTTCACCTTGGACATTCTTTAATGTTGATCATTCAAGATATTTTAGTTAGATATCACAGAATGAAGGGTTTTAAAACTCTTTGGATTCCAGGCACAGATCATGCCGCTATCGCTACTCAAGAAAAAGTAGAAAAAGAGTTGTATAAAAAAGAAGAAAAATCTCGCCACGATTTAGGTAGGGATGAATTTCTGAAAAGAGTAGAAAAATTTGCTTCAGAGAGTCACGATACAATAGTCAATCAAATAAAAAAGATGGGTGCTTCTATTGATTGGTCCAGAGAAGCATTCACTCTAGACGAAAAAAGAAACTTAGCAGTTAAAACCGCTTTTAAGAAAATGTATGATGCCGGTCTTATATATAGAGGCAAAAGAATAGTTAATTGGGATCCAAAAATGCAAACAACTGTCTCTGATGATGAAATCGATTGGTCTGAGGAAAAAACAAAATTCTATTATCTTAAATATGGGCCATTCACTATCAGCACGGCTCGTCCAGAAACGAAATTTGGCGATAAATATGTCGTTATGCATCCAGACGATTCCAGATATAAAAAATACAAACACGGCGAAAAAATAGAAGTTGAATGGATTAATGGAAAAATTACAGCCACTATTATCAAAGATAAAGCTGTTGATCCTAAATTCGGAACTGGAGTCATGACCATCACTCCGTGGCACGATGCAGTAGATTTTGATATAGCCAATCGTCATAAGCTTGATATGGAGCCAGTCATCGATCTTCGCGGCAAGCTTTTGCCTATAGCTGGAGAATTTGCAGGCAAAAAAATCAAAGAAGCTAGAGAATTAATTATAGAAAAACTTAAATCTAAAAATTTAGTTGAGAAAATAGACGAAAATTATATTCATAGGATAGCTACAAGTTCTAGGGGCGGCGGAACTATAGAGCCTCAAATATTGGAGCAGTGGTTTGTTGATGTAAATAAAAAGTTTGTTTTGCCAAAATCTAATATTAAAGGAATTAAATCTGGCTCCAAAACAACCCTGAAAGAAATAATGGAAAAAACCGTTAAGAGTGGTCAGATTAAAATTGTTCCAGATAGATTCAAAAAAATATACTTCCATTGGATAGAAAATCTTCATGATTGGTGTATCTCGCGCCAAATTTGGTATGGACACAGAATTCCTGTTTGGTACAAGGGGAGTGAGATTTATGTTGGAATAAATTCTCCTTCTGGCGACGGATGGACTCAAGATTCAGATACTTTAGACACCTGGTTTTCTTCAGGCCTTTGGACGTTTTCAACTTTGGGTTGGCCAGAAAAATCTAAAGAATTAGACTTTTATCACCCAACATCAGTTTTAGAAACAGGACCAGACATCCTCTTCTTTTGGGTTGCTAGAATGATTTTAATGAGCGGATTTTTGCTTGGAGATATTCCATTTAAAAACGTATATCTACACGGGATAGTTCGCGATAAGAACGGTGTCAAAATGTCTAAGTCAAAAAATAATGGCATAGATCCATTAGATATGATCGAAAAATTCGGAACAGATGCTTTAAGAATGTCTATGATCTCTGGTATTTCTCCCGGAAACGACGTTAATTTTTCAGAAGATAAAACTCGTGGCTACAGAAATTTCGCCACCAAGCTTTGGAATATTGGCAGATTTATTAAAATGAATGATGTTGATGATTATGATCCTAAGAAGATCAAGCTTTCTTCCGCAGATAAAAAGAAAATTAAATTTGCCATAGATCTAAAAAATAAAGCAGGAAAAAATATTGAAAAATTCAAATTCAACGAAGCGGCTTATGATTTATATCATTACGCTTGGCATGAATTTGCTGACAAAGTAATAGAGGAAGCAAAACCAAGATTAAAGTCAGAAGATCTTAAGGATAAGCTACCCGCTTTAAAAATGTTAAAAGATATTTTATTCGAAATATTAAAATCGCTACATCCTTTTATGCCGTTCGTCACAGAAGCTGTTTATAAGGAAGTCTGGAATATCCAAGATTCTAAGGACCTGTTAATTATTAAGGAGTGGTAACCTCACAAGTCCTTTTAAGAATGCTATAATTAATCCCATATGGGATTAACTTCTATAATCTCCCTTTTAATTTTGGGTCTCGTGCCAAGTTTTTCTTGGCTCGCTTTTTATGTTCACGAAGATCAAAAACATCCAGAGCCCAAAAAAATTCTATTTCTTTCTTTCCTTGCTGGCGCATTTTCAACTTTCGCCGTTTTACCTATACAAATTTTTTCAATAGACATTTTTTCTAAATATGGAATAGAGAAATATAGTTTTCCTTCATTTATGTTTCTTGCTGGTATAGAAGAAATTTTTAAATTTCTAGCAATCTATCTTTTGGTTCATAGAAGAAAAGAATTTGATGAACCGCTTCACGCAATGATTTATATGATCGCCTCAGGTTTGGGTTTTGCCGCCACAGAAAATATTGCCTCTATCTTTCAGATAGCTGGGGGCGATCCTATTAATTTGGCAGTAGTTCAAACTCTTGTTCTGCGTTTTATGGGCGCCACCCTTTTGCATAGCTTAACTTCAGGGCTTATTGGTTATTATTGGGGGTTATCGTTTGCCAGAACAGATGATGGTTTTATTTTAAACCATCATCGCGAGGGATTCTCAGTTTTTAAAGGTGTTATTGTGGCCACTTTATTGCACGCAATTTTTAATTACCTTATAATTACTACAGGTCCGGCAACTCTCGCTATAGTTTTTGTTGTTGTTGTTTCATTCTTTCTTTTGAATGATTTCGAAAAATTTAAGCTTGCCGATAGATAATTTAAAAAAATGTCAGACAATAAAGAATTTTTAGAAAGTTTGGCTAATAAGAGTAATCACGATAAGGAATATGAAGTCGAGCTTGCGCGCGCAAGTTCATCTTCTATGCAAAAAAAGTCCTTCTCGGAGATGGACGAGGAGGAAGCTCAGCTTACGGTTGATGTCTATCAAACGCCAGATTCCATAATTGTTGAATCGGCTATTGCCGGAGTAAGCCCAGACGAATTAGATGTTTCCATAAATATGGATTCTGTTGTTATTCGCGGTTCTCGTGAAAGAAAGGAAAAGATTAAAGGAGATGATTATCTTTATCAAGAATGTTATTGGGGCAAGTTTGCCCGCTCAATAGATCTACCGGAAGATATTGATGTTGAATCTTCCGAAGCCACAATAAAAAACGGAGTTTTAACCATTAAACTTCCTAAACTTAGAAAAGCTAAACAAAGAAAGCTAAAAGTAAAAGGGGATTAAGCCGCCACGTTGGCGGTTTAGTTTTAATCGTCCAGTTTTGTGATTTTGTTTTTGTGATTTAGGATATATATATGAATAAGATTCCGCATGAGGTTGAGCTTATCGCAGAAAAACTTCATGAAAATAAACATAAAGCTTATTTAGTTGGGGGCTGTTTAAGAGACCTTCTTTTAAAGCACGCTCCAAAAGATTGGGATATTGCGACAGATGCCACTCCAGATGAAATTCAAAAGATATTTTCCGATACGGTTTATGAAAATAATTTCGGCACAGTTGGTATAAAAACAGAATCTGAAGATGAAACTTTAAAAATAGTCGAGGTTACTACTTTTAGAATAGAGGGAGAATATAAAGACAAAAGACATCCTGAATCAGTTAAGTTTGGCAAAAAAATCGAAGAAGATTTAGAAAGAAGAGATTTTACAATTAATGCCATTGCTCTTGAAATAGGAAACAAAAAATCTGCCGGCGAACTAGTGGATCCTTATAATGGAATTACAGATATCTCAAAAAAAATAATCAGGGCAGTTAAAAATCCAAGCGAAAGGTTTGAAGAAGATGCGCTTCGTCTTTTACGCGCCGTCAGATTTGCTTGTGTTTTAGGTTTTAGTATTGAAGAAGAAACAAGAGAGGCCATAAAAAATAAAGCCAATTTACTGGAGCATATTTCCAAGGAGAGAATTAGGGATGAATTTGTAAAGATTATTAATTCAAAAGGAGCTGTTTCTGGTGTTTTAGGATTAGTAGATTTAGGTTTGATGAAGTTTATTATGCCAGAGCTTTTAGAGGGAATCGGTATGGGTCAAAACAAGCATCATATTTATTCTGTTTTTGAACATAATTTAAAATCGCTTGAATACGCGGTAGATAAAAATTTTGATTCCGATCTAAGGATTGCATCTTTACTTCACGATGTTGGAAAATCTCGCACCAAAAAAGGAGACGGCCCAAATTCAACTTTTTACGGCCACCAAGTAGTTGGTGAAAAAATGGCACTGAAAATGTTAGATAAATTAAGATTTCCAAAAAAATCCATAGAAAAAATTACTCTTTTAATTCGCGAACATATGTTTGTCTACGATCCAGAATCAGTCACCTTAGCAGGAGTTCGTCGCTTAATTAAGAGGGTCGGCGAAGAAAATGTAGATGATTTATTGCTCTTGAGAGAGGCTGATAGAATCGGCTCTGGCGTGCCAAAAGCACAGCCATATCGCTTAAGATATCTCAAAGCCATGATTGATAAGGTAAAAATGGAGCCAGTCTCTGCTAAAATGCTCCAGATAAAAGGGGATGAGGTGATGAAAATTTTAAATATTCCAGCTGGTCCAAAAGTGGGCAGTATTATCGCTGTACTCTTGGAAGAAATTATAGATAATCCCGAGCTCAATAAAAAAGAAAATCTAGAAAATCGAGTTTCAGAGTTGGGAAAATTATCCGATAAAGAATTGAGTGAGATGAGGCAAAAGGCTAACAAATCCGCCGAAGAAGAACAAAAAAGAATTGACGACGAAATAAAGAAGAAATACTTCGTCTAATTTATCTTAATTATTACCTCTAGATTCTTAACCCTACTTTACTGGTCGGGGTGCTGGGAATTGAACCCAGGCTACAGACTCCCGAAGCCTGCGTACTGCCGTTATACGACACCCCGTAGGCATTATTCTGAATTAGAAAATGATTATATACAAGGCTTATTTTAAATTTAATAATTCAAGAGCAGGCTTTTTTGTAAAGTTTTTTAGATTCTTGAGTAATTGCAAAAACCGACAATACAACAACATAATCAGCCACAACTTCTCCTGCCACCTTATAGTCATAGCCTAAAAATATCGAACAAAGTAGAAGTCCAAAGACTAAAACAGTCCAACCAATAATAAAACTTTCCCCAGGATGCCTTCCTGAATAAAGTTGATGCCATCTCTTAAATTCCTTTGTTCCAACATATAAACTTAAAGTCGCAGAATATATTGCGGACATTATTCCAAGCGCGCCATCAAATCTGTTTTTTAGGAAAAAATCAGCAATAATCAGGGCCCATAACGTCAAAGTCCAAAAATTTACTAATAATTTTAATTTTTTATCACCCTCCAAAAATTTTCCAAACAACATAGATCTATTCTAGCAAATTTTTATATTTTAATCTTTATTGGCTTAGAAACTACGGCTTAATTGGTTTTCTTTTAAAAATAAGATACCATTATTATTAACAATATTGGCTTTTAGGGGCTAATAATAATTAATTTAAAAATTTTATGCAGAACTATTGGAAAATTATACCGCTTTGGATTATTAAAATTTGCGCATTTATAGTGCCATTTGTACCTCTTTATATTGCTCAGGGGATGTTTTTCCCATTTATCACGGGAAAAGGATTTGTTTTTAGATTTATCGCTGAGTTGATGTTTTTCCTTTGGATTTATTTAGCCATATTTTATAAAGAATTCAGGCCAAAACTCACACCTCTTCTAATAGCCTTATCATTATTTATATTAATTGTTTCTTTGGCCACAATTTTTGGGGTTAATCCATATAGAAGCTTTTGGTCAAATTATGAAAGGATGGAGGGATTAATATCGTATCTACATTCTTTTATATTTTTCCTAGTTGTAGCTCATTCATTTAAAAAATCAGATTGGACAATATATTTTAACGCTTTTATTCTCTCGGGAGTTTTCCAAAATATATATGCATTTTTTCAGAGTCTAGGTAGAATCCAATCTTTCCAGGGAGGGTTTAGGGTTGATGGAACTTTAGGTAATGCAACCTATGTAGCCGCTTATCTATGTTTTGTTATCTGCTTTTCCTTATTACTTCTTATTTATTCAAAAAATAGATTTGCAAGGATTTACTATATGCTTGTCATTGGTATAAGCCTACTTACTATTTATTTCTCTGCTACTAGGGGAGCGGTTATAGCAATTTTTGCCGGCCTTTTAATCGGAGGAGTTTTGTATTTCTTATTAATTAAATCTCAAAACGAAAAAGAAAAATTATTCAAAAAGATTTTAGGATCTATCGTAGCCGTCCTTTTAGTCTCGGCTATATCTTTATATTTCGCAAAAAATTCAAATTTTGTAAAAAATAATCAAATCCTTTCTCGCTTTGCTTCTATTAGCTTAGATGCTGGTAAATCTAGATTTTTAATCTGGAAAATGGGATTTGAAGGTTTTAAGGAGAGGCCAATTTTAGGTTGGGGTCCGGGAAATTTTGAAGTTGTTTTCGCAAAATATTATGACCCAAAAATGTATGCTCAGGAGCCATGGTTTGATAGATCTCATAATATAATCCTAGATTGGCTTATTAATGCCGGAGCGCTTGGATTGATCAGCTATTTAAGCGTTTTTGGTTTAGGAATTTACATGTTGGTTAAAAACTACAGCACCATGTCTCTTAGCGCTGGTAAAAAATCAGAGCAAGACATTGTTGAAAACACGGACAGAGAAAAGAAATTAGCCATAATTTTAATTTCCTTCTTCCTTGTTTATCTTATCCAAAATCTTTTCGTTTTCGACCAGTTAGCCACCTATATTGGCTATATGAGTATATTGGCCTACATCCAAAGTCATAGCAGAAAAGAGGAGGTTGCTTCTATTAATCAAAATCAAGATATGGCTTTTTATGGAGGGCTCGCTTTAGTCGCCTGCGTTTTAGCTTCTGGAATTTCATTCTATTTCTTGAACTATCAAGCCATTAAATCAAACGGACAGTTACTCCAGGCGCTTAGTTATGCCGGAATGGCGGGTAGCGATAACTACGATAGTAAAACCAAGCACGATATTCTTATAACTGCATTTAATAAATTTCAAGAAGCTGTTCAGTATAGGCATCTTGGAGTTACCGAGGCCAGAGAGCAACTAGCTCAATTTGCCATCAATTACGTTGGACAATCAAATAATTTATCTAACGAAGAAAAAGTCCAAATATTTAATAAGGCGATTGCCGAGATGAATCAAAACATAGTAGAAAATCCATTAAATCCACGCCAGCACCTCTTTTTAGGTATTTTGTATTCAAATGGAGGATTATTAGATCCAGCTCTAGATATATTAAAAAAAGCTCACGAACTTTCTCCTAAAAAACACCAAATTATTTCAGCTATCGCTGAAATATATCTCAGGAAAGGAGATCTTAAATCTGCAATGAAGTATATAAAATTAAATTTTGACAATGCTCCAGAATTTGATTCTGCAAGGATAAATCTAGCTTCTATTTATATTTACTCGGGAAGAGTAGCGGAAGGAGAAAAATTATTATTAGATAGATATGGAACTTTAGAAATTCCAGAAAAATCTCTTCTTAGTGCTTATAATGGAATCAAAAATTATCAACGCTTAATCGGAATATTAAAAGCTCTCGTAAATCTTGATCCAAAAGAAATGTCTTACAGAGAAGATTTGGTAAATGTTTATCTTAAAGTTGGTCAGGTGAGCGATGCTATTAAAGCGCTCGAGGATGGAATTCTTGTCGTTGATGATCAGAAATCAAAAGATGAGCTTTCCGCTAAGCTTAGATCTATAAGAGGATTTTAATTTTTATAATTAAACCTCTTCCTTAGCAAATATATCTTTAAAATTTTTTAAGCTTAATATCGCAGCTCCGCTAATTTTATTTATTTCAGTGAACAAAAATAAATTAGTTATAATCTGCACTATCACGGTTGCATAAGCAGCTCCACTTATTCCGTATCTTGGTATCAGTGCAAAATCAAGCGCGGCATTTCCTAAAATTGTTATTATAGAAATCCATATAAAATACCTTTCTTTTTTATAAGCAAAAATAGCTTGGCCCAGTATTGATGAAGGAAATACGAATATTAAACTTATTAATAATATTTTAAATACCGGTATTGATGCAGTATATTGATCTCCAAATGCAGTTTTTATTATAAAGCTTGATAATGGCAGGCATAAAACCACAAAAAATAAAGCCATTAAAATAGAAACTGTTAAGGTTTTCTTTAATATTGTCTTGGCTTTTTCTTGGTTTTCGTTTGCGAATTTTGCCAATTGGGGGAATGCGCTTATTCCTATAAGGGTTGGTATTACATAAAGAAGCTGTATCAGCTTCTGGCCCGAAGAATAATAACCAACAGCTTCTGCTGTCGTGACTGATCCGAGTATGATTATGTCGGTATTTAGCATTACTATTCCCATTATCGAAAGCATTCCATATGGCCATGCGCTCTTTATTATTTCTGGTATTAAATTAAGCCTAAAATTACTTTTAAAGTTGCTGAAATTTTTTCTAAGAATAAAAAAACAAGCGGAAAAACCAATTAAACTTCCAAGAGAATAGGCGATTGCTAAATTGTTTACAGAATTATTTTTATATAAAAATAATATTCCAAAAACCAAAATAGAGATATTCGTAAGTATGTTTAGCGCAGACTCTATCTGCATTTTTTCCATAGATCTAGTAATTGCAGATCCTAAGTCTCTTAATGTATCAAAGGCAAATACAAATATTAATAATGGAATTATAATCTTAGCCTCATCGATTTTAGCGAATTTCATTGCAAACACTACAGCCCCGATTGATAGGATGATAATTAAAATTATTTTTAAACCGAGAGATGTGCTTATATATTGATTTTGTTTTTCTTTGTTGGCAGCTTGTCTAGTTATAAGCGCGTTTATTCCAAAATCAGAAAATACAGTTAACATCGTAACTATTCCCAATGCGTACGAGAAAGCTCCCCATTGATAAGCTCCAAGAATTCTTGCTGAATATATAACTAAAATTGCTCTTAATGCTCTGCTTATCATCTGACCAGAAAAAAGCCAAAAGGAATTTTTTGTTATTGTTTGTGCGCTAGTTTGGTTTTCAAAAAGAAAACTTCTTATTTTAAGTAGATTCATTTAAAAATATCTTAATCCGCAGAAACAAAAAATCTTTTTATGGTTTTCATAAAAATTACCAAATCTAAAACGATGGATCTATTTTTTATGTAATATAAATCATACTGCACCTTTTCCAGTGTTTCCTCCACAGATGCTCCATATTTATAATTGAGCTGAGCCCAACCCAAAATACCTGGTTTTATTACGTGCCTAGTATTGTAATAAGGGATTTCTTTTTCTAGTATTTTTATGAATTCAGGTCTTTCTGGTCTGGGTCCTATAAAAGACAAATCTCCCTTGAATATATTTATTAATTGAGGTAATTCGTCTAAGTGAGTTTTCCTTAAAAATTTTCCAAAAACAGTAATTCTCGAATCGTTTTTTGTGGCCCACTTTGGTCCATCTTTTTCAGCATCAATCATCATCGTTCTAAATTTCCAAAGAGTAAATTCATTTTTATTTTTGCCGGTTCTTATTTGTTTGAAAAAAGCCGGTCCCCTAGAGGTTGTTCTTACTATAATTATCAATATTAGTATTATGGGAAGCAATATTACTCCCAATATTGTCGATATTATTATTTCAAATGGTCTGATTAATCTTTCATATATTTTAGATTTATTTAATATATTCTCGGAAACCCAAGAATTTGTTATTTCAGATATTGGTATCTTTCTAAAAAATATCTCGCTTGCTTCTATTGCATTTCTAACCCTCAAACCCCTTCCCATTTCCTTACCTATAACTTTAGCCGCTAAAGATTCTTCGTTTAATTTATAAGGTATTATCACTAGATTTATTTTTTTATCTTTCGATCCTTCTTCTAAAACATTTTTTATAAACGGATCATTCTCGTCTTTGGTGTGGGCTTTTATTTCAAATCCTATTTGTTTATTCTTTTCTATAAATTTTCTAATCTTTTCCTCCGCCTCTCCTCCTCCTATTATGAAAACCTTTTCTTTTTGAATTCTATTTTTTACCACAGAAAAATAAACACTTCTAATGAGGCTGTTTATTAATATGAATATTAAAGAGAATAGGAATAGATTTTTTTTGGGAGCAATTTTTAAATATGGTATGAAATAAAAAAGCATAACCGCAAAAACCGTTCCAATAAGCACTGCAGATATTTGTTTCTGAAAAAATTTCTTTTTATCATCAAGGTCCCTTATTTCGTAAAGATTCATTATGTAGAAAATAATCAGCCAAATGGCTAAAATCAGAGTGAATATGTCAAAATGCAGAGCCAGTGCATATTTTTTTTCAAAATAAAAGCTCAAATATATAACAGAAAAAAGCGATGCATAAAAAGATGCAACGTCGATCATTACTAAAAATATCTGTTTAATTTTTATATTTAGCCTCATTTTATTGGTTTTTTAGGTCTTTTTTGCTAATTATTAGCCACTTCTATAATATAACTCGTTGACTTCCGTTTTTATTGCTTTAATATTAATAGCATTAACCAGTCGTCATTCTTTTAATTTTTAAACATATATGGAAACTAATCAACAGCACAAGGGAAATTTTTTAGCAGGCAGTATCATAGCTGCAGCTCTGATTCTCGGCGGATCTTATATTTATGGTTCTGGTCTTCGCGCTGGCAATTCTGGAGGCTTGGCTAATGTCGAGAATCAAGCGGTTAAAGTAGAAAATAAAAATCCAGTAGATATCGTTATAGGAGATGCTCCTGTTTTGGGAAATGCCGATGCTCCAGTTACGGTAGTTGAGTTCAGTGATTTTCAATGTCCGTTTTGTAAAAGATTTCATGACGACAGTGGCTTAAAGCTAAGAGAAGAATATATTAAAACTGGAAAGGTAAAATTTGTTTACAAGCAGTTTCCTCTATATCAAATTCATCCATACGCCAACTCTGCCGCTTTAGCTTCTGAGTGCGCCAAAGAGCAGGGTAAATTTTGGACTTATCACGACGCCTTGTTTGAAAATCAGGAAAATCTAGCAACTTTAAATTTTACTGATTTAGCAGCTTCTCTCGGTATGAATAAGTCTCAGTTTAAGTCTTGTTATGATTCTGGAAAATACTCAGACAACGTTAAAAGTGATACTAAAGAGGGAACTGAAATAGGTGTAACTGGCACTCCAGCAAATTTCATCAACGGAGTTCCTCTTATGGGCGCAGTCCCTTATGCAACTCTAAAATCAGCCATAGAATCAGCTTTAGCTAAAAAATAATTTTATCTATTGCGACTTAGCTATCGTAGCGATATTATTATAGTAAATGAAGTGGTCATCAAAAATTCAAATATTTTTCGGCATTTGGATATTTGTATCTCCATGGATTTTAGGTTTCAAAGATATTGCCCCTGCTCTTTGGAGTAGTTGCATATCAGGATTAATAATATTAATGATCGGAATTATACAATTTTTTAACGAAGACAATTCTTCGGGTCAATAAAAAATAATTAAACTAATAATTTTATGAAAAAAGTTTTAATTTACTCAACTCCAACTTGTCAGTATTGCAAGATGGCCAAAGAATATTTTACTAAAAACAATATAGCTTATCAGGACTTTAATGTTGCCGCTGATGATTCTAAAAGAGAAGAAGCTTTAAAAAAGTCTCAACAAATAGGTGTTCCAGTAATAGATATAGATGGAGAAATAATTGTTGGCTTTAATCGCTCAGAAATAGATCGCGCACTTGGACTTGGGAAGAAATAATCTGCGAATTTATCAAGTAATATAAAATTCAAATTTGAATTAAGAAATTTAATTATGTACGACTATATCATTATTGGCGGCGGTCCAGCCGGTGTTGCTGCGGGAGTTTATTCGGCCAGAAAAAAATTAAAAACATTATTAATTACAGAATCATTTGGCGGACAATCTATAGTTTCCGCAGATATTCAAAATTGGATAGGCGATAAGCATATCTCTGGTTTTGATTTGGCAAAAAAAATGGAAGATCATATAACTTCCTATTCTGATATAGTCGATATTAAGCTCGGAGAAAAGGCAGTCTCTATAAAAAAAATAGAGTCTAAAGAAATTCCCGGAGTTTATGATTTTGAAGTTTCTACGGACAATGGAGGAGTTTATGTTGGTAAAGCTATAATGTTGGCTTGTGGAGCTCGAAGGAGAAAGCTTGGAGTTCCTGGAGAAAAAGAATTAGACGGTAAGGGCGTGGCTTACTGTTCAACTTGTGATGCTCCATTGTTTTCTGGAAAAGAAGTGGCTGTTGTAGGCGGTGGCAACGCTGGTCTTGAGGCAGCCGTGGACCTCATTCCTTATGCTACAAAAATATATTTATTAGAATACAGTGATTCATTAAAAGGAGATCCAGTTACTCAAGAAAAAATTCGTACCTGTGGTAAAGCAGAAATCATTTTCAATTCTCAAAGCAAGGAGATAGTTGGAGATAAATTTGTTTCCGGTCTTAAGTATTTAGATAGAAAAACAAATCAAGAAAAAATTATTAATGTTCAAGGTGTCTTCGTAGAAATTGGATCCGTTCCAAACTCAGAAATGGTTAAGGATTTAGTTTCCTTGGATAAATATGGGCAAGTTATAATAGATTCTAAGCACGGAACAACGTCTTTGCCTGGTATTTTTGCAGCAGGAGATATTACGGATGATCCATATAAGCAAAACAATATTTCAGCCGGAGATGCGGTCAAGGCAACCTTAGCCGCTTATAGTTACATCTTTAATAGAGGCAAAAAATAATTTCCTTTAGGTTTAGGGGACATGCAAATTAAACCATACATATTTCTCTTTTTAGGTATAATTTTAACCTCAGGAGTTTTCGTGTTTTCCGGAAAATTAATTAATAGTTTTTCTGATAAAAACCTGGCGCTTTTAGCGGAGATCCCTCTTAATCACGATAGTTCAATATCGATTATAGATAACCAATCTCCAAAAACAGAAAATAATCCCAAGAAAATATCGGCTAAAAAATCTATCAAAAAAGAAGTAATTCCAAATAAGAAAACAGAAGATGTTCCCAAAGACGCAGACGCCTCTAAAATTATTCAATTACCGATCGCGCAAAGCCAAAATTCCTATTCAGGATCAATAGCCATCAATAAAACCGAAAACCAGATTGATCAAGTCCCAGCTCCCCAAGAAGTCGCAGCCACTACTCCCGCTCCAGTCACTTCAGATAATATAATTAACCAAGAATCAGCTGTATCCAGTTCATCAATTAATCAAATTACTCCAACTTCTTCGCCTATAAGCAACATCAGTCATGTTGTAATATCAGAAATTCAATTAACTGGTGGTTCGGGAAAGACCGTTAATGATTTTATAGAAATTTGGAACCCATCATCTTCAGAAGTAGATCTTTCCGGTTGGAAGCTTAGAAAAAGAACTAAATCAGGATCAGAATCTTCTATTAGAGTTTTTCCTGATGGAAGCAAAATTTTAGGAAACGGATTTTTCCTCTGGGCTAATTCCGATAATGATTTCGCCAATTCTATTAACGCAGATGTTTCGAGTACCGCTTCAATTTCTGGAGACTCAAGCGTTGCTCTTTTAAATTCTAATGACGAAATCATAGATTCGGTTGCCTGGGGTTCTGATTTGATTGATCCATTTTCTGAAGGGGAATCTATTAATATAGATCTAGAAGCAAATCAAAGTTTTGAAAGAAAGTCTTGGACAGACTCTGGTTGCTCATCATCTTCTGGCACTTACGAATTAAGGGGCAACGGTTGTGATAACAACTCTAATAAGCAAGATTTTGAATTGAGAACCGTCTCAAATCCACAGAATTCAAAATCATCAATAGAAAGCTAACAGCCACCAACACTTCTTAGTCTTTATAATATATTTTATTTTGTATCACACGTTGTCGTTCCGTTATCAAAGAAAGAATCAACAATTTTTTTCTTTACTATTTCAGCAATTGATTCTTCTCCGTTTTTATTTTTAAGATCTTCCAATAAGGCTTCCGTTTTTATTACAATATCTTTAGCGGTTTCCGGAGCTTCTTCTTTTATTTTTTTCATCCCATCTTCTATTTGTGAAATTATTTTAGCTCTTTCTTCTGGAGGGGTCATTACTAATTTTTCAGCTTCTGCTTTAATGCTCTCCGGTATTATCCCAGAGACCCTCTGTAGGGCCTTAGATTTTATATCTGTTGGGAGAAAGTAGACGATTCCTAGTCCTATTGCCGTTACTATAGCCAACGAAAAAAACCATTTTATTATTTGCATAATATTACAATTATAATAACATATCTTAAAACATTAGGTATTTTTAAATTAATATGGAAATTATAGTTATTTTATCAGGCATTAGGAGTCTTCATAATGTCGGTTCAATCTTTAGAACCGCGGATGCTTCCGGCGTTAAAAAGATTTATCTTTGTGGTATAACCCCTAAGCCTATAGATAGATTTGGAAATCCAGAAAAAAATCTTGAAAAAGTTTCTTTAGGCGCCGAAAAATCAATTCCTTGGCAATATTTAAAAACAACATCCCAAGCAATTAAAAACCTAAAAAATGATGGTTATCATATAGTTGCCCTAGAACAATCATCGAAATCAATTAATTTTAATGAATTAAATAATAAAATTAGATCAAATAAGATTTCAAAAATAGCCATAATTTTAGGTGGTGAAGTCGCTGGCATCTCAAAAACAATTTTAGAAAAATCTGATACAATTCTAGAGATACCAATGTATGGCAAAAAAGAATCTTTAAATGTTTCGGTCGCTTTTGGTGTCGCCGTATATGGAATTTTATCCTTTGGAAATGTTTAGATTTTTATCAATTTTATTTTCTGTTTTTATTTTATTAATCTTGGTTTTTAAGGGTTTTTCTTATAATAGAAAAATAGAAATTGTCCCAAGCAATCAAGAAGCAAAAAGTCTTGGAATTGGTTTTTATGACAGGGAAATCAGGCTTGGAAGCGAAACTTTCTTTGTCGACATTGCAGAAACTAATAGAGACAGGTCCGCTGGTTTAAGCGGCAGAAAGAGTATTGGTCAAAATCAGGGTATGTTGTTTGTTTTTAATCAAGAGAGTAAATATCCCTTTTGGATGAAGGGTATGCTTTTCCCAATTGATTTTATATGGATAAAAAACAACAAAATAGTTGAATTCACTAAAAACGCTATTCCAAATGAAGGAATTGTTCCTAAAATATATATGCCAGAATCTCCGGTAAATATGGTTTTAGAGATTGCATCCGGTGGTGTTGATATTCATAAATTAAAAATTGGTGACATGCTCGAAGTGATTAAATAATTTCCAGTGAAAAAATTTTTAGGAATCTATATAAACGTTTTCTTTCTGGGGCTTGTGAGTTTATTTAATGATTTTTCTGCAGAAATGATTATTTCTGTTATGCCAGCTTTTTTAGTCTCTCTTGGTGCTACCCCGATCTTTATAGGTTTTCTTGAAGGATTTGCCGATGCTGTCGCTAGTTTTTTGAAGATTTATTCGGGATGGCTCTCTGATAAATTAAGAAAAAGAAAAATAATATCTGTTTTTGGATATTCTCTTTCTGTTCTTACGCGTTCATTTTTATTTTTTGTTGGTAATATCTGGAGTGTTTTTGTTTTAAGAGCTATAGACAGAATCGGTAAGGGATTTAGAGAGTCTCCTCGCGACGCTTTAATGGCAGAATCAGTCCCTAAATCAGATAGGGGAAAATCTTTTGGGTTTCAAAGATCGATGGACGCTTTCGGTGGTATTCTTGGTCCGGCTCTCGCCGTTTTAATACTTCCGTTTCTAGGCGGTAATTTTAGAAGTTTATTTTTAGTAGCTTTTGTTGTGGGTATTTTCGCTCTTTTAAGTTTCTTGCCGGTTAAAGAGGTGATCACTAGAGATGTGGAAAATAAAAATTATAAAAAGTTTACTTTTAAAACCGATGGTTTTACCCCAGAATTTAGGCAATACATTTTTTCCATTTTTATTTTTGGATTAGGTTCTATGCCGGTCTCTCTTCTTTTGATCAGGATTATAGACTTAGGATTAGACATAAAACTTATGCCACTTGTATATCTTATTTATAGTTCTGCTTTTGCAATTTTTGCCATTCCTTTCGGCGGGCTGTCGGATAAATTAGGGGAAAAAATAGTTATTATTGGGGGATTTGCTTCAGCCATTATGGGACTTTTAATCTTAAGAGATTCCAGTTCTTTATTGGGAGTAATATTTGGTTTTGTTTTTTTGGGAATTTATAGCGCTATGACTAATGGTGTCTCAAGAAGCTTGGCCAGTAAATTAGTTTCTGAAGACGCACAAGGCTCCGGTCAAGGATTTTTAGGCGCTTCATCTGGATTATCTTCTCTTTTTGCCGGTCTTTTAGGTGGCTACATTTGGACTAAGGCCGGATCTTATTTCGCTTTTAATTATTCAATCATTTTAATGATCTTAGGCCTTTGGATATTGGCTAATTTAAGGATTAAGACAGAAGATAAATCTATACAAGCCAATAGTAATTAAGTTAGAATATTAGTATATAAAATAAGTCTCAATACAATATGGCAAAAATAGCTATCAACGGTTTCGGTAGAATTGGCAGAATATTTTTTAGGCAGGCTTTTGGTCATAAGGATATGGAAATAGTCGCGATTAATGATTTGGGCGACATTGATAATCTAGCCTATCTTTTGCAACATGATTCAGTCTATAGAAAATACGACAAAAAAATTGAGGTCAGAAATGGAAATCTAGTTGTTGACGGCCACGAAATAAAATTCTTACAAGTGAAAGAGGCTAATATGCTTCCTTGGAAAGAATTAGGCATCGACATAGTTTTAGAATCTACCGGAGTTTTTGAATCTTTTGAAAAGGCTAAAGTTCATTTAGACGCCGGCGCCAAAAAAACCGTTATTACAGCTCCATCAAAAGACGCAGATGGAATATTTGGACAGACAGTTTTGATTGGTATTAATGAGGGGGAATTAAAATCGTGGAATTTAACCTCTAATGGTTCTTGTACTACTAATGCCACTTCTCCAGTTATGCAGATTATGACAGAAACTATTGGAGTTCAGAAAGCTCTCTTAAATACCGTTCATGCCTATACGGCTACCCAATCTATTGTTGATGGTCCAGTTCGTGGTGGAAAAGATTTTCGCAGAGGCAGGGCTGCCGCTCAAAATATGTCTCCTTCAACCACTGGTGCCGCCATTGCTCTGGGAAGGGTCGTTAAGGAAATTAACGGAAAATTTGATGGGATTGCTATTCGTGTTCCAGTCGTAGCAGGTTCTTTAGCAGATATAACTTTTCTTTCAAAAAAGAAAACAACCGTCGAAGAAGTTAATTCAATTTTAGAAAGAGCAGCTGGTTCTCCAAGGTGGAGCGGAGTTTTAAAGACAACTCGGGACCAAGTAGTTTCGTCGGATATTTTAGGCGAACCCTATGGAGCTATAATAGATTTAAATTTTACCAAAGTTGTTGACGGCGACTTGGTTAAAATTTTATCTTGGTATGACAATGAATGGGGATACGTTGCCACTTTAATTAAGCACCTAGAAGGAGTCGCAAAATTAGTTTAAATCAGAAACTCAGATGAAAATCTACATAGGAGCAGATCATGCAGGTTTCGAATTTAAAAGCATTATCAAGGAGCACTTAACTCATGCCGGTTTTGAAGTTGAGGATTTTGGCACTAATTATTTTGATCCAGAAGACGATTATCCAGATTTCATTAAGCTTGTTGCGGAAGCTATTTCCGAAAAATGGGAGAATAATTCTTCTCCGGATTGCTTAGGTATTATTTTGGGTGGTTCCGGTCAAGGAGAAGCTATGGTTGCTAATAGATATAAAAATGTTCGCGCCACAGTTTACTATAGCGGACCGTTAGACATAATTCGCCTATCTAAGGAGCACAATAACGCCAATATTCTTTCTATCGGTGCAAGATTTTTATCAGAAAAAGAAATGTTACAAGCCATAGATCTTTGGCTTAGCACAAAGTTTACAGGAGAAGACCGCCACGTAAGAAGGATTGCCAAGTTTTAATAATTCAATAATGAACGACATAATCATCCCCTCAATAAACTGCGCAACTTTTCAAGAAGCAAAAGAAAAGATTTTTAAATGTAGAGATTTTCTTCCTGGTAATGGTTGGGTTCATATAGATGTTTCCGATGGATCTTTTTCTCCGGCTTTTATTTGGGGTAATGCAGAAGAGTTTAAGGGTTTGATGGAGGAAAATGTTTGGATGAGAAAAATTAATTTCGAAGTTCATTTAATGGTTCAGAATCCAGAAAGGCTTTTTTTGGAATGGATCTCTGCCGGCGTTTCTCGTATTGTTGTGCATCACGAATCAATTGTTGATGAAGAGTTTTTGATAAAAAAGTGCTTAGAAAACGACGTAGATTTGATGGTTGCCATAAAGCCAGAAACAAAAGTTTCAGAATTAAAAAAATATGCCCATAAAGTTGATAAATTCCAAATCCTTTCAGTCGCTCCTGGTTGGGCTGGTCAGCTTTTTAAGATAGAGTCATTAGATAAAATTAAAGAATTAAGAAAAATGTTTCCAGATTCTTTAATAGAGGTTGATGGTGGTATGAATTTAGAAACCATCCGTCACGCCAAAACCTCTGGAGCTAATTGTTTCGTGGCTTCATCTTTTCTTTGGGGGGTAAATTCTCCAGAGATTGGTTACATAGAGCTTCAAAACGCTTTAAAATTTAAATAACAAAATTCAGTGTCTAAATACTATAATTCAAACAAAACTAAAAATTTATACGACCCGCAAAGCGACAAGCCGTTTAAAATTTCTCGCTCAAAAATAGAGTTATTTACTAAATGTTCTCGCTGTTTTTACCTCGATTTAAAACTCGGAGTTTCTCAACCGCCAGGATTCCCTTTTTCTTTAAATTCGGCCGTAGATTCTCTTTTGAAGCAGGAATTTGATTTGTATAGGGTTAGTGGCAAGAAACATCCTTTAATAGAAAAATATAAAATAGACGCAACCCCGATTCATCACGAAGACCTAGATAAATGGAGACACACCTTTACGGGCATTCAATACTTAGATGAAAAGAATAATTTTTTGCTTTACGGAGCCATAGATGACCTTTGGCAAAATTCTTCGGGTGAGTTTATCGTGGTAGATTACAAGGCCACTTCAAAAAATGAAGAAATAACTTCGCTTGATAAAGATTGGCATGATGGCTATAAGCGCCAGATGGAAATCTATCAGTGGCTTCTTAGGCAAAATGGTTTTAAGGTTTGCTCAACCGGATACTTTGTTTACTGCAACGGTAAGACAGATAGGGGAATGTTCGATGCTAGATTAGAATTCGATATTAATTTAATTCCTTATGTCGGAGATGATGCTTGGATTCCTAAAGTAATCTCTAATATTAAAAAGTGTCTAGATAGTGATTTAATTCCAGATTCTGGAATCGATTGCGACTATTGCGCCTATGTAAAATCTGTTTCCGCCAAGCTCTCTGATTAAATTTATTTCATATGTTATAATTAACATATGATTCCTCATCTTCACGAGGCAAAATTAAAAACTTTAGAAGAAAGAGCCAATATTATTCGTCAGGATATTATTTCCATGCTCTTAGAGGCTAAATCTGGTCACAGTGCAGGTCCGTTAGGAATGGCAGATATTTTTACCGCTTTCTATTTTCACATCTTGAAACATGATCCCAAAAAGCCAAATTGGGAAGAGAGAGATAAATTAATTCTTTCCAATGGCCACATCTGCCCAGTTTTATATGCTGCCCTAGCTAATTCTGGATATTTCCCAAGATCTGAACTTAAAACTTTAAGGAAGTTTGGCACACGTCTCCAGGGTCATCCACATAGAGGAACTCTTCCTGGACTTGAATCAACTTCTGGCCCATTAGGATCCGGACTGTCTCAGGCCGCCGGAATGGCTTTGGCCGCAAAAATGGATGGCAAAAAGAATAGGATTTATTGTTTAACTTCCGATGGAGAGCACGATACGGGAAATTATTGGGAGGCGGTTATGTTTGCCGCAAAAAATAAATTAAATAATTTAACAGTAGTTATCGACAGGAACAATATTCAAATAGATGGTTTTACGGAAAACGTAATGCCCCTCGAGCCACTACGTCAAAAATATGAAAGCTTTAATTGGCACGTCTTAGATATTGATGGGCACAATATGACTGCTTTGGTTGATGCTGTTAACGAGGCTCATGCAATTTACGAAAAACCAACAGTTATTATTGCTCACACTATTCCTGGCAAGGGAGTTAGTTTTATGGAATGGCAATATTCTTGGCACGGCAAACCGCCAAATGCAGAAGAAGCAAAAAAGGCCCTAGGAGAATTAAGAACTCTTCAAGGTAAAATAAAATCAGAGCATCAATAAAAAAATGATAAAAAAAGCTAAAATAAATTTAACTTTTTATCTTGGAGCTCTGGGCGTAATCAGCTGGCTCTTGGGAAACTGGGCTCAATTTGCCGAAATTGATCTTTTAGGAATTCCTTATTGGTATTTTTGGGTAAATGGAATATTCTTAATCAATATCGCAATATTCGTAAAAGTCGCCCATATATTTAAAAACAGAAAATAAAAAAATGGAACCACAAAAAAAATCGTCCCCACTAGATGTATTCCTAAACATCTCCTCAATAGTTCTTATATATTTCATCTCAATAAATTTCATAGGATTATTATTTTATTTCATCAATAAAATATTTCCAGATATCATTACTGGTTATCTAGATTTCTCTTCAGCGGCAATTAAATGGAACCTATCGCTTTTGGTAGTCTTATTCCCTGTCTATATATATGTAGCCAGATTTATCATGAAAGATACGGACAGAAATCCAGAGAAATCAGAATTGAGGGTAAAAAAATGGCTTTCATATCTGACGATTTTTGTTGCTTTGGGAGCAATAGTGGGCGATGTTATAGCCTTGATTTATAATTTTCTCAACGGAGAATTAACTTCTCGTTTTGCTCTTAAGGCCTTGTCTGTTTTTCTTGTATCCATCTTCGTATTTTGGTGGTTGAGATTTGATTTAAGAAGAAAGCCAGGAGAATTTCCTTCTTCGGCTAAAAAATTATCCCTTTTGGGAATAGCCTTAATTTCTTTAGGAATTATTGCAGGATTTTTCGTTGCAGGATCTCCTATGAGCGCTAGAAAAATGGCCCTAGATCAAACTCGTATTTATGATCTTCAAAATATCCAAGGCAGAATTATTTATTTCTGGCAAAACAAAAAAACCCTTCCAAAATCTTTAACTGACCTAAACAGTCAAATCGATGGATACATCGTCCCATCAGATCCAGAATCCAATTCTTCTTATGAATATAGAGCTATAGATAATTTAAGTTTTGAATTATGTGCCACGTTTAATCTGCCTTCTTCAGATATGAAAAACGGAGAAGTCATCCCTCTTAGTGGTAATTATTATCCATCCCTCGGAGAGAATTGGGCGCATAAAGATGGGCGTGTTTGTTTCGAAAGAACAATCGATAAAGATTTTTACGAGCTTAAAAAATAAGGAGATTTAATGCTTAATAAATTAGCAAAATTAAATACTAAAATTTTCGACGCCGATGTCGAACAGCTTCCAATCAGAAATGGTTACGGAGAAGCATTGGTTTTGCTTGGAGAAAAAAATAAAGACGTTGTTGTTTTATCAGCTGACCTAACCGAGTCAACTAGGGCAGATGGTTTCGCTAAAAAATTCCCAGAGAGATTTATCGAAATCGGAGTTGCTGAACAAAATTTAATAACTGTTGCTGCTGGTCTTGGGGTTTCTGGTAAAATTCCATTCATTTCTTCCTATGCCGCTTTTTCTCCTGGAAGAAATTGGGAACAGATAAGAACCACTGCCGCCTATAATGATTCAAATGTAAAAATAGCCGGAGCTCATGCTGGTATTTCTGTCGGTCCTGATGGCGCAACTCATCAAGCTATAGAAGACATTTCAACTATGAGAGTTATTCCAAGAATGAAAGTCATAGTTCCTTGTGATTCTAACGAAGCTAGAAAAGCCACTATCGCTTCCGCAAAAGTTTGGGGCCCAGTTTATATGAGATTTGCCAGAGAAAAAACTCCAGTCATCACAACCGACAAAACTCCTTTTACTCCAGGAAAATCGATTATTCTTTGGGAATCAAAAAAACCTCAAGTTGCCATCATCGCCTGTGGTCCATTAGTTTATCAATCTCTTATGGCTGCAAAAGCATTAGAGGCACTAAAAATAGGTTCAATAGTTTTAAATTCTCACACCATTAAGCCGTTGGATGAAGAAGGAATTTTAAGTGTAGTAAAAAAATGCGGAGCCGTTGTTTCAGTTGAAGAGCATCAAGTTATTGGCGGCTTAGGTGGAGCCGTTGCCGAGCTTTTAGCCAAGAAGCTTCCAACTCCTATGGAATTTATCGGTATGCAAGATACTTTCGGCGAATCGGGAAACCCTGATGAGCTTTACGAAAAATACGGAATGTCAGAAAAAAGCATAATTGCAGCAGTTAAAAAAGTTATCAGAAGAAGATAAAACCCTTCAAATCAGTATTTATAAATTGCCTCCCTATTAACGGGAGGCAATTTGTTGTTATACTTTATTTATGAGTAAAAATTATGATTTTGTAGGAATAGGCGACACAGTCACAGATGCCTTCATAAAATTAAAAGAAGCCTCTATTCATTGCAAAATGAATCATCAAGATTGCGAAATCTGTATGAAATTTGGCGACAAAATTCCATACGAAGATGTTTTTATAGTTCCGGGTGTAGGCAATAGCGCCAATGCCTGCGTTGCCGCAAGCCGATTAGGTCTCAAATCTGCCCTAGTAACAAATCTTGGTAAGGATGATTATGGCAAAGAATGTCTCAAGCATTTTAAAAGAGAAAAAGTAGCCACAGATTTTATCAAGCTTCATAAAAATATAAAAACAAATTATCACTATGTTCTTTGGTATGAAGACGATAGGACAATTTTAGTTAAGCACGAAAAATATTCCTATTCTTTCCCTAATATAGGTAGCCCTAAGTGGATCTATCTTTCTTCTTTAGGGTCAGATGCAGATTCAATGTATCCAGAATTGGTTAATTATTTAGAAAAAAATCCAAAAGTTAATTTAGCTTTTCAACCAGGAACCTATCAATTAAGAATGGGTGTAGAAAAATTAAATTATTTTTACAAAAGATCAAGAGTCTTTATTTGTAACAAAGAAGAAGCTCAGCGAATTCTCAAAACAGAAGAGCAAGACATAAAGAAGCTTTTAAAGATGATGGAGGGTCTTGGTCCAAAAATTATCTGCATCACAGATGGTCACGCCGGTTCATATGTTCTTCACGATGATGCATTTTGGTTTATGCCAATCTATCCAGATCCAGCGCCTCCATTTGAAAGAACCGGAGCGGGAGACGCTTTCTCTTCAACTTTTGTTTCTGCTTTAATTTTAGGAAAAACAGTGGATGAAGCCTTGATGTGGGGACCGATTAATTCTATGTCTGTCGTCCAAAAAGTTGGCGCTCAAGCAGGACTTTTAACAAAAAAGGAATTAGAAGATTTACTAGCCAAAGCCCCTAAAGATTATCT
>CAZIWN010000005.1:0-26250 GCA_964543265.1 uncultured Candidatus Saccharibacteria bacterium
TTTTTTTAAATTACAAAGTTGATAATCTTATCCTTAACAAAAATTGTCTTTTTTATACTCTTTCCATCAATTGCTTTTTTGATTACATCCAAATCCAAAACTAAGCTTTTAAGATTTTGTTCAGATATTCCGCCCTCAACAGAAACAGTTCCCCTAACTTTTCCATTAACCTGAATTACAATCTCAACTCCTTGATTATCAACCAACTTTTCATCATATTCAGGCCACGCCTCTTGATGTATCGATTTAAATACTTTAGTTTTTTTAACTGAAATTTTACTCCAGAGTTCTTCGGTTATATGTGGAGCAAATGGAGCTAAGATTAATAAAAATTTCTTCCATAAATTAACACTTAATTCTTTTTTCTCATAAAAAGAATTTAACAATATCATCATTGATGAAATAGCAGTATTAAAAGCCATCTTTTCTATATCTTCTGAAACTTTTTTAACTGTTTTATTAACTAAAACAGAAAGATCTTTATCATCCTTTATTCCGGCAGAAACCATTTCTGTGCCAAAATTCCAAACCCTTTCCAAAAAACGATAAGGTCCCAAAATTCCATTCACCTCCCAAACCTTTGCTTGGTTAAATGGTCCCATAAACATTTCATAAAGTCTCAGAGCATCAGATCCAAATTCCGAAGATACAACATCAGGATTAACAACATTACCCTTAGACTTAGACATCTTAATTCCACCCTCACCCAAAATCATTCCTTGGGCAGTTCTCTTTTTAAATGGCTCTGAAATAGGAACTAATTTTTCATCAAAAAAGAAATTATTCCAAAATCTAGAATATAGTAAGTGTAAAGTTACGTGTTCCATTCCCCCGTTATACCAATCAATAGGCATCCAATACTCCAATTTTTTCTTATTCCAAAAACCACCTTTCTTTTTATAAGAAGAAACTCCACCTAAAGCATATGCCAAAAAATACCAAGAAGAACCCGCCCAATTTGGCATAGTGTCAGTTTCTCTTCTAGCTTTTCCACCACACTTAGGACATTTAACCCAAATCCAATTTTTTGCATCGGCCAAAGGAGACTCTCCATCGTCTCCCGGTTTAAAATTCTTTAAATTAGGAAGACTTACTGGAAGATTTTTGTCTGGTACAGCCACCCATCCAGGATTTAATTTTTCTCCCTCACTCCAATCCACCTTTGAATCTTTAGCAAAGCTTTTAACCCTAGCTGCGCAAACTTCACAGTAAACTAAAGGTATTGGCTCTCCCCAATATCTTTGTCTAGAAAAAACCCAATCTCTTAGTTTATATTTAATCTCTTTTCTACCACTAAGAGAATAAGCCACCTCCCATTTTTTATCTTCAGAAACCATTCCAGAAAATTCACCAGAATTTATCAATTTTCCACTACCAGAATAAGCTTCTAAAATATTTCCCCAACCCATAGACTCCTGTTTCACACCCAACATTAAACCATAATTTCTTGCGTTTTTTGCCAACTCTGCGTCACTCCAATCAAATATTTTATTTTCGCCAGAATCTGAATGGAATAAAACTTGCTTTATATCTCCATCACTCCACAAAACAGAAGATGCTTCGTTAAAATTATTTTTTGCAAAATCAAAAACCTCGTTTATGTTTTCACATATAATTTCAAAAGTGTGTTTATCGCCACTTAAATCCCTAAATTTCCATCTCTTTTTAGCTTCAATAATAAAACTATCTTTAAAAGATTTTATATTTCCAAAAACTCTAGGCTTATCAAATTCAACAACTTTTTTTATCGGTAATCCAAATTTCTTAGCAAAATCAAAATCTCTTTCATCGTGAGCTGGAACAGCCATAATCGCTCCGGTTCCATAATTAGCCAATACATAATCAGAAATAAATACTGGAATATTTTCCTTAGTTGCAGGGTTTATAGCGTAAACACCTTTCAGTTCAACCCCAGTTTTATCCTTCTCAGATTTCAATCTATCTTCTTCTGTTTTTTTAGAAGTAGCTAAAACATAATCCTCAACCTCCGCGATATTAGAAATTTGAGATTTAAAATTCACAACAGCCCTATGCTCAGGAGCTAAAACTAAATAAGTAGCACCAAAAATAGTATCTGGTCTAGTAGTAAAAACCTTTATTTTAAAATCCGAATTCAGCATAGAAAAATCCAATAAAGCACCCTCTGATTTTCCTATCCAATTAATCTGACTTGTTTTTATTTCCGACAAAAAATCAACATCCTTAAGACCATTTAATAACTTATCTGCATAATTAGTTATCTTAAGCATCCATTGTTCCCTTTCTCTTTGAACAACCTCTCCACCACATCTCTCACACCTACCGTTAACAACCTCTTCATTAGCCAAAGCAATCTTACAAGACAAACACCAGTTAACATTAGCCTTTGATCTATAAGCCAATCCTTTTTCAAAAAATCTTAAGAATAACCACTGTGTCCATCTGTAATAGCTTGGATCAGTAGTATCGGAAAGCCTTGTCCAATCAAAAGAAAAACCAAGTGATCTTAACTGGCGCTCAAAGTTTTTTGAATTTATTTTTGTAACCTTAGCTGGGTGGATGTTTTTCTTAATAGCATAATTTTCTGTAGGCAATCCAAAGGCATCCCAGCCAATTGGAAATAAAACATTCATCCCCTCCATTCTCTTTTTTCTGGCAATAATATCCATTGCCGTATAACTTTCAACGTGGCCAACATGAAGACCGTCTCCAGATGGATACGGAAACTCAACTAAAGCAAAATATTTCTTTTTCTTAGAGAAATCCTTTGCTTTATATATTTGGCTTTTTTCCCATTCTTTTTGCCACTTAGATTCTATTTTTTTAAAGTCGTATTTCATCTAAATATTAAAGATTCTTTTTACGTTTTTACCAACCCTTTCAACAACTTCATCATAACTAATGCCTTTTAATTCTGCAATTTTTTTATAAGTTTCTACAACAAACACTGGCTCGTTTTTCTTTCCCCTATAAGGCGCCGGAGCAACATAAGGAGCATCCGTTTCTATTAAAATTTTCTCAATAGGAATGTTTTTTATAACCTCATCATAATCGTTACTAAAGGTTGTAACTCCTCCAAAAGTAAAACTCGCCCCAAACTCAATTAGTTTTCTAGTAATTTCAATTCCGCCAACATAAAAATGAAAAATAACTGGTAAATCAAATTTTGATTTCTGTAAAATTTGTAAAGAATCTAAATAAGCATCATCGCTTTTATTTGTTGGCCTAGAATGAATCATTAACGGCTTACTAACTTTTTTTGCAATTTCAATCTGCTGCAAAAATACATCTCTCTGCATAATTTTTTCCTTATCAGCAGAAGCTTTATCCTCCGACAGTCTATAATAATCCAAGCCACATTCTCCAATAGCCACAACTTCTTTATTTTTAGCCAATTCCTCAAATTCTTTATAGTTAAAAATTTCTCTCTTATTATTCTGCTGCTCTTTTTTATCATGATGCCAATTTTCAGACAAATGATTTGGATGAAATCCAACAGTGGCAAAAATAAAGCTCGGATATTCTTTAGACAAATTAATAGCATCTAAAGAAGTTGATTTTTGAGTTCCAACAGCAATCATTTTAACTCCCCTATCCAGAGCTCTTTTTATCACCAAATCTCTATCCGCATCATATGCCGGAAATTGTATATGGCAATGCGCATCAAAAATATTATTCATTTATTTTTAAAGGTCTAAACTAATTTATCTTAGGAAATAGATTTTCTATCTTTCTTGAAGATATATTTTTACCATCAAACTGCATAAAACTTCTAATTTTACGTGATGTCTCTGGAATAAATATATCTAAAACTTGAGATATTCTATATAAAACAAATCCCAAATTGCTTAGCAAAAAATCTCTTCTATCTTGCGAGATATCTTTGCCCCATGGCTTATTATTATTTATATAAGCATCGCAATATGATATTAGGCGCCAAATAGAATTAATGGATTCCGTTATTTGAAAATTAACCATATAATCGGCGACCTCTAAAATTGTATCTTTAAGGTTTTTGTGTAATTCAACATCCACCTTACTTTTATCAAATTCACTAAAAGCAATCGGCCCATTCTTTTCCATTAAAGTAGAAACCCTAGCAGCAAAATTACCCAAACCATTAGCTAAATCGGAATTATATTTTTCCTCAAAAAGTTTTATAGAAAAATTACTATCAGAATAATGAGCGCCCTCTTTTAAGAGAAAATATCTAACCGGATCCTTTCCATATTTATTTAATAAATCAAAAGGATTTATGTAATTACCCAAAGTTTTAGACATCTTCTGCCCATTTTCATCATTAATAAATCCATGAACAAAAACAACATTAGGCAATTTAATTCCCGCAGACAAAAGCATTGCCGGCCAATAAACAGTGTGAAATCTATTAATATCCTTACCAACTATATGAATTTTATAACCATTCTTCCAAAATTTTTTAAACACATCTAAGTCATCAGCATATCCCAAAGCATTAATATAATTAGAAAGAGCATCAAACCAAACATACATTATTTGAGATTCATCTCCGGGAACTTTTATTCCCCAATTCTTCGCTCTTTCCGCAGACCTAGAAATGCTAAAATCTTCTAATCCAGATTTTATAAAATTAACAATTTCATTTTTTTTCTCTTCCGGAATAATTCTAACTTCATCTTTTTCTATAAGACTCAATAATTTATCTTGATAATTAGACAATTTAAAAAAATAATTTTCCTCTTCCACCTTCTGCAATTCTTTTCCTGGATGTAAAGAACAATTTCCTTTAATCAAATCTTTTTCCGTTTTAAAAGCCTCGCAGCCAATACAATAAAATCCCTCATATCTCTTTTTATATATATCAGTTTTTTTGCAGGCACTCCACAGCTTTTGAGCTCCCAAAATATGTCTTTTATCGGATGAAGTTCTTATAAAATCATCATTAGAAACATCAAAACCCTTAAGCAGATCTATAAATTTTTTTGCATTAATATCAACCAAGTCCCTGACCGGAATATTTAATTTCTCTGCCGATTGAACATTTTTCAAAGCATTGTCATCTGTTCCGCTCAAAAAATAAACCCCGTTACCCAAATTTCTCCTAAAACGAGAAAATACATCAGCCTCTAAGGCCTCCAACAAAAAGCCGATATGAGGATCGGCATTAACATAAGGTATAGAAGTCGAAATAAAAATATCCTTATTCATTCTAAAAATGATAGTGCTTTATCAAGCAAAAATCAAAAATCACAAAAGCTATATATTAGAAACTCTTTTTTTTGTTCCCAGTAAATTATTTATTAATTCCTGGAAAAGAACCGCGATTGGAACTGACAGAATAATTCCTATAATTCCAAAAACGCTTCCACCTATAAGCAAAGAGGTTAAAACAACTGCTGGATTAAGAGACGTCGTATATTTATTAACTAAAGGAATAAAAACCTGATTCTCTAATTGCTGTATCACAACGAAAAGTAACAAAACATAAATAGCCATATTAATAGATGTTTCAAGACCTAAGGCAAATGCAAGAATTCCGGTTAAAACAGGGCCAACATATGGAATCAACTCTAATATTCCACCCAAAATTCCCAAAATTAAACTATACTTTACCCCAAGTATAGAAAGTCCTATAAATATTGCCAAAGCAACAATCAAACTTAAAAACATCTGACCAGCCAACCATCTCCCTATTTTTCTTTCTATTCTTTCGTAAACTAATGATATTTTTTCTTCTTGAGATGATGGCAATATTGCTAATAAAAAATTTTTTACTCCACCCCTATCTATTGTTAAGTAAAAAGATAAACCAAATATAGCAAACACAGAGAAAACTCCTCCAACAAATCTAGTCGTAACATCTATTAATGATAAATTTCCCGAAAATAAAAGATCTGCAAGCTTGGAAAAAGTGTCGCTTAAAGTCAGAACCGCTCCTTGTACTTCTGGGATTCCGGTTATCGGACTTAAAAATTTATTAGTATTAGACAATAGATTTGTTAATTCCTGTAGGGCAATTGGAGCTAATATGTATATAAATAAACCAAGACAAAAGAATGTTACAAAATAAAGAACTAAAGCTCCCAATATCCTAGGGATTCTCTTCTTTTCCAGAAACGAAACTATTGGATCGAAAGCAGTTGATATAACAATAGCCAAAACCAAAGCCACAACAACATCTCTTGCTAAATATAATATCCAAGACAAAACAACCATGAAAAATATTTTCCACAAAAACTCCCAACTTATATTTAACTTATGTTCCATTTATTTTTATTTATTTAATAAAGCATTAAGTAATGCTCTTGTTTTTGGCCCAGCGGTTCCAACTGGAGTTAGACCATTAGCAACTTGAAATGCTTTAAGAGCATCCTCCGTTCTTTTTCCAAAATACCCTCTAGGCAATGACGCCGATAAATATCCAGCGCTTACTAAAACTTCTTGCAATCTAGATACCGCCTCTCCATTATCCGTTAATTTTAATAAAGATGTGAATTGAAAACCACTATTTTTTATAACGTTAGATGGCGCAGAAACGTTACTTTGCGTTGGCTGAGACTCGATTGACTGAATCAACTTTGGCCACCTGAAAGTTACAGACTGCTCAATAAAATCATTTTCATCCTCAGCTACAACCCTTATTTTAACAGAATATAACTGACCATCTTTTAAATTACTACTCTTTAAAATATCGCTCAAATTATAAGAAGTAACTGTTTTGAAATTGGAATCAGTGGCCACTGTTTTGTTCTCATAATAAAGGGTGGATTTGGTTGCTTTAGAGGTTGTAAAATCCAAAAACACAGAATTATTATTAACATTCACACTCGAACTAATAATAGAAAGCGGCGCCTCCGAAGTCAGAATACCTATAAATGAGCTTGTGGCCGAAGATCCTCCTTCATCCCTAGAAGAAAATCTATAGTAATATGAGCTGGCGCTAGAAAGATTCTCCCTGTCTAAATATGTCACAATTGATGACAATGGATTTGAATTAGTAAAAGTTTTGAATACACAACTAGATGAAGAATCTGGACTTGAACATCTTTCTACTGTATACACCGGAGCAGTCAAAACAATATACTTTTGAGATGCATCATCGTAAGTAGACACCCCTATTCTGTTCAAGCTATCAATTAATCGTATTGAAACTTGTGGTTTTCCATCATTCGACAAAGAAGCACTCGCTATATCTATGTAAACGTTTGATCTATTTCCAACCTGAGTTCTAGATACAGCCCCAACACCGCTTGTCGTTCCACCGCCACCAGATGTTTGACCACCAGGAGTTCCCCCACCACCAGTTCCCCCACCGCCAGCGCCACCACAACCAACACAAAATCCAGCCAAATAATTAGTCAAAGAAATTAAATATCCATCTTTTTCTGCAGATATAGCATCTTTTGAATTTTGCCATCCCGATATATCAGGATTCCAATAAAATAATTCTAAATTTTTTGATAACGCCCTTCCTTTAATATACGGAATTTTCAAAACCGCTTTCCTTAATAAATTATTTATTTTTTCTCCAGTTCTCTCGCTCAAGATTTCAACATTATAAACATTAACATCTGTATCAAAAGCAAAAGACGAAAGACCTCTAGTTGAATAAATTTTTAAATTATAAATTCCTTCCGGCAAGCTCTTTTCTGGAATAAATAAAGACATACCGTCATCCAAAGCTAAGCTTACCGAATTAGAAGAATAAAAATTAATAGACTTTTCTTTTGCATTTTTAAATGAATTTTTTAATTGCAAATCTTGAGTAAGATTAGAGTCAGACACATTAAGGATTGCTTCATCGCTTTCAAGTGATGTTTGCCCAGAATTTCTTATAGCCTTAACATGCCAAATTCCCTTTTTAAGAGATATAGAATACGATCCACTCTTATCTGATTTTTTTGGGACGATTCTAGATCCACTTTCCGAATAAGCATAAATAGTTGCCTCTCCGGAAGGAATAACGTTTCCTGAAATAGTTTTAACGTCAGAATCAACTGGCAATATCAATCCAATATCTATCAACTGACTCTTCTTAAGATCTAAATTGCTATTACTGTTAGTTGAAGAATTGTTAAGAGAAGTTCCAAAAACATTTAATATTTTACTTCCAGAATTTGTAAAGAATCTAAAAAAACCCCCACCATCAGAAACCTTGGAAATAATATCTCCGGTATTTGCATCTATAAGATCTATAGCCGTTTTTGGATTATCACCCAAAGAATCTATTATCCTTCCGGCTATAATTCCATCGGCTGGCTTTAAAACGATATCCTGAGAAACCTCTCCACCCAAACCAACTCTTACAGAATTATTAATTTTAGGTTTTAAATATCCGGAATTATCTCTTAAATCCAAACCCAAAAACCACTCCCCGCTAGGAACATCTTTAATAGCAAAACCACCATCACTATTTATTATTCCTTCATAAATTCCAGATTCATTAAAAGCAAAAATCTTAGCAGAATAATTTTCACCCAAAGCCTTAATCGTCCTACCCTTATCATCTAAAACCCTTCCCTTAATTAATCCATATTGCCCTATTTGAGCTTTGGCTATAAAGATAGATGCAAAAAATAAAAAAAACAAAAGAAACACAAAACTCAACTTTTTCAATAAATTCATAAATTATCCCTCGAAATAATTATAAAACCACAACAAAAACCTTTCATAAATTATACCATAATTTATGAAAGAATAATTTATTTAATAAAGCCCTATATTTTAAGCATATTCTTCAAAGAAGATCCGTCTTTTACTGGACCAATCAAGGCCAAATTAAGCTTTTCGTTTTGAAATATAAACTTAGCAACCTCTAAAATTTCTGATTTTTTAACTTTTTGTATTTTAGAGATTATTTCTTTGGGTGACATTATTTTTCTACCAGAAACTTCCTGTCCTCCATAAAAATTAGCTAGCGAATCAGATCCTTCCAAGCTTAATAAAAAAGTTCCTATTAAATGATCTTTTGATCTTTTAATTTCTTCATCAGAAATAAGTTCAGTTTTTATTTTTCTAAATTCTTCCAAGATAGCAGCAACAACCGGCTCCAGCTTAGAATGCTCAACTCCTGCCGCTACAGAGAAAAATCCATGATCCGTAAAAAGATCAGTCGAGCTCCTGACATAATAAGCCGCACCCATTCTTTCTCTAACCTTAATAAATAATCTAGAGCTCATTCCACCCCCCAGTACATCAGACAATATATCGAGAGCATATTTTCTCTTGTCATTTAAATCAAAAGCTCTAACGCCCAAAACTAAATGGCTCTGATCGGATTGCTTAAATTTCAATTTTATCTGAGGATCTTTTTGATTTTCTAAAACCTTAACCTTTCCAGATTTTTCTCCAGGTTTTAAGGTTTTAAATTTGGATTCAATCAATTTTAAAAATTCTTTTTCATTAAAATTACCAGCTAAAACAACAGTAGTTGCTTGTGGCACATAATGTTTTGAGCGATAATCAACAAAATCTCCTTTTTTTAGAATTTTTATAATATCTTTATTCCCTCCGATATTCCAACCAGCAGGCTGATCTCCATAGAGAAGCTCCGTAAATATATCTCCCACATTTCTCGTCGGAGTATCTTCATACATATTCAATTCCTCTATTATTACCCCCTTCTCTCTTTCAATTTCTTCATCTTTAAAGACGGGATTTAAATACATATCAGCAATCAAATCCAATGCTTGTTTTCCCTTATGTGGTTGAACTTTGGCATAATAGCCAGTCCATTCATGAGAAGTAAATGCATTGTATTCCGCACCCATTCCATCCAATTCAGCAGAAATATCAAAAGCCGTCGGTCTTTTTACTGTCCCCTTAAAGCACATATGTTCCAAAAAGTGCGACAATCCGCTAATATTCTTTGTCTCATATTTTGATCCAGCTTCAACTAAAACCAAAACAGTAGTCGCCAAACTTTGCTTGTTTGGGACCAAAATAACCTTCATTCCATTTTTCAATACAATTCTTTTAAAATCTTTTTTCATACAAATTTATTCCAAACTTTTACTAATAAAACTTTCCAATTCAGAAATTTTCATTCTTTCCTGTTTAGCGCTATCCCTTTCACGAACCGTAACCGAATCGTCATTTAGAGAATCAAAATCCACAGTAATACAATACGGAGTTCCAATCTCGTCTTGAGAATAATATCTCTTTCCAATATTTCCCCTATCATCCCAAGCTATATTAAATTTCTTTTTCAAATCCAAATAAACTTTTTTAGCAGCCTCAACTAATTCTGGTTTATTTTTTAACAAAGGAAACACGGCCGCTTTAAATGGCGCCAGCTTTGGTTTCAATTTTAAAACCAACCTTTCTCCATCAGAATCATCATAAGCACTACACAAAACCGCCAATAATGTTCTATCAACTCCAAGTGATGGCTCTATAACATGTGGAATAAATGGTTTTTCGATTTCTTCTTCTTTATATTCTAGACTTTCTCCAGAAAATTTTTGATGATTACTCAAATCAAAATCTCCTCTATACGCCAACCCATAAAGTTCTTTCTGTCCGAAAGGAAATTTATATTCAAAATCAACTGTCCTTTTTGAGTAATGAGCTAAATCTTTCACTTCAATTTCTTCAACTTCTTTAGAATTTATTCCAACATCATTAATCCATTCCTTCATTAAACCCATCCACATTTCGAAATATTTTTTCCAATCTGACTCCTTAATAAAATATTCAATCTCCATTTGTTCAAATTCGCGAGTTCTAAAAATAAAATTCCCAGGAGTAATTTCATTCCTAAAAGCTTTTCCCACCTGGGCAATTCCAAAAGGCAAAGTTTTTCTTGAGGTCTGCAAAACATTTTTAAAATTCGTAAAAATTGCCTGCGCAGTCTCTGGTCTGAAATAAGCCACATTGGCAGACTCTTCCGCCGGACCAATAAAGGTCTTAAGCATTAAATTAAATTGCTTAGATTCAGAAAGATCGCTTCCACAATTGGGACATTTCTTACCGCCAACCTGATCCTCTCTAAACCTATTTTTACATTTTTTACACTCAACCAATGGATCACTGAAATTACTCAAGTGTCCGCTCGCTTCCCAGACTTTTGGATTCATTATTAAAGCGGCATCCAAGCCAACCATATCATCTCTTTCAGATACAAATTTCTTCCACCAAAGATTTTTTATATTATTTTTTAGCTCCACTCCTAATGGACCATAATCCCAAGAGTTTGCCATACCCCCATAAATCTCGCTTCCAGGAAAAACAAATCCCCTTCTCTTACAAAGGGAAATAATCTTTTCCATCAAATCATTTTTCACTTCTTTCATATTATAAAATAATAGGTTTTTCTTACCCAAAAATCAAACCAAGATTAATTTCTAATTTTATTTTAAAAAAATAAGCTACAAGACGCGAGCGAGCATCTTCCGAGCTGTATCGACCAAGTATACAGAGAGGAGGAAGCGGAGCGAGCAACGAAGTAGATTACTTTTTAAAGTAAAATTACTGAACTATGCCGTCGGTGAAACTAACCGTCGCATCATCTAATTTAGACGTCTCAACCGCCGAATCAGACAAAGAAATATCCACTCCAGTAAAATCATCAACACCAGAAAATTTAGTAATATCAATGAGCGTCATAGATCTTCCAACTTGCGCCGCGGATGGGCTTACCTCAACCTGCATTATTGCTTCATACGGAGTCGTCAAAATTCCCCTATTTGCCTGCATCTTAGGAAAATTCCAAGAAACATCTCCAGTCCTGTCATTATAAGAAACAGTGGTTCCCGTAACATTAGTCTTCGAACTAACGAGCGTAACATTTGGTCCAAGCTTTGAAGATATTTTCACATCTCTCACGTCATTAGCAAAACTTTTTAAAATCCAATGAACAGTGAACTGGGTTTTGGAGCCTTGGCGTAGCGGCAAAGATCCAGAATTAATCATTCCAGACGCAGCGTCTCTAAAGTATCCTGTAGTGTCTAGCGTAACATCTCCCAACACCTTAGTTTCTAAAAATCCATAACCTATTGTTTTAGATGCAGAAACAGATGGTGGAACAGTTGGTGACTCTATCTGTGCATCAACCTTAAGCAGAAAATTTTTATCATTTATTTTTTTGATATTAAAATTGTCTTTTATCTTAATTGAGAAATCCACTCTTCCGCTTTCACTTGGAGACAAAGATGAAAGTCCAGGAACAGAAGAAGCTCTCCAAACGACTGCATTGTTTTGAGAATTTAAAACCCCATTTCCAGAAACAGTGGAAACATCAAACATTTCTCCAGAAATTTTGGCGGTTATAACAACGTCCCTCAACTGAACCCCGGTATTATTCTTGTAATCAATATAATAAGTCAGCAAGTCCCCCAATTTTGCATATTCCTTATTTTGAGACAAAGAAACCGAAAGAGACAAAGGAGATGGTTCTAATTTTATTGAAGAAGTTTTCTCGGCAATTAAATAGCTCTCTCCGGAAAAATCAGCAAAAACTTGAGCCACTATATCAGAAGATGCCCCCTCCGATCCCAGAAAATTTCCACTCACCTTTAAAGATCCTTCGGACCCGCTTCTCAAATCCCCCACGTCCCAATTTTTAGAAGTGAAATCTGGAGTGATATTAGATGATTTGTATTTAAAATCTCTAGGATATTGCATCTTAATAGAGATGTTTTTCATAGTTTCCGGAGAGATGTTTTTATACTTAACTTCAAAATTCACATCACTTCCAGAAAAAATCTTTTCCGGAATAATTAAATCAAGATTTAACCCAGAATCAGCAACTATAATATCTTGAGAAAAAGATTTTTGAAACGTGGATTTCAGTCCTTGAGGTTCGTAAGAAATTTTAGCTATTACTTGTTTTACAGAACTTTCCCCAGAAAGAGCGATTAAATCAAACTGTTCACTTATCAAGCTACCAGAACCTAAATTTCCCAAAGATTTATTTAAAAAATATTTTTTAGAATCTTTACCCAAAAAAGCCATACCTTCAGGAACCTGAAGCTCTAATTCAATATTATTCAAAACATCGCTCGTTCCATTATTCACATCAATTTCAACAGAAAAAGGCACTCCGATACTCACCTTTTCTGGAACATTTATCTTAGCTTCCAAATTTTCTGCGTTTTTTGATTTAAGCCAAAGATAACCAAAAATAAACAAACCACCCAAAACTATCGCGACAATTAAAAAAACAGTTAAAAACCGCTTAAAGTTCATATTTATATATTATATAACAATCACAATAAAATTATAAAGGATAAATCTTATCCTTATACCTTTCATAATTAATACAATTATCACAAAAAAAACATAAATCTTTAGAAGAAAAAAACTTTACCTTTTTATTTTCACAATTGAAACAGCTCGCATACCTTACCCCAAATCCAAGACTTTCAAGAATATCCTTAATTTCTAATTTTCCACTTACAATTATTTCCCAAAGATCCAAATCAGTTTCCCCGGTTTCAGTTAAATCATTTATAAGCTCAGCAGCTTTTATATTTTTCTGACTTATAGCCAAATTACCCTCCTTAAGAGCATCTATAATCTGGAATCCTCCACGTTCAATTATTTTTGCGCTTACAAAATTAAGCTGCTGAAGATTAGGAGATAGCTTTGACTTTATTTTTCTAGCAGATTTAACCTTACCTACAATTTTTCCGAAATTTTTCGCGTATAAAAAAACTCTCCTGTCAGACTCTCCCTGTATTTTACAATCTAAAACTAAAGCCTCTGCAAAAAATTCCCTCATCCATATATTCTAAAAAATTTGAATAAAAACTCCTAATTAGCTAAACTAAAAAGCGGTTAAAGATATGCGCAGGTGGCGAAACGGCAGACGCACTACCTTGAGGTGGTAGCGCCTTCGGGCGTGGAGGTTCAACTCCTCTCCTGCGCACCAATAAAATAAAAAACCGCCTTCCGGCGGTTTTTTTAAGTCTTATTTCTCTCCCCCTTCAAGCTTCTGCCTGATCTCTTTCTTTGAAATATCTCTCACATAATAAAGCTTAGATCTTGATACTTTTTTAGGAGATTTTAAAATCTCTACCTTAGAAATCAATGGAGAGTGAATTGGAAAAACCTTTTCAACTCCAACCGCAGCAACAGTGGCTCTAACAGTAAAGCTAGCACCGGCTTCAGATCCATGCTTTCTTGCAATAACCAAACCTTCAAATCTAGAGATTCTTTCTCCCTCTTTTTCTTTTATCCTTTCAAAAACACGCACAGTGGCACCAGACTTTATTTTTGGAAGTAATTCTTTATCAATCATAGTAAAATTTATATATTAGCTATATTATAGAAAAAATAGAAAAGAGTCAAATTTACAAGAAAAATGAGGATTTTAATAGATATAAGGCTTCTAAATTCAAAAAATTTCAGTGGAATTGGTGAATATACTCTCCAAGCCACCAAACATATCTTAAATTACGACAAAGAAAATCAATATATCTTATTTGCCAATTCTTTCTTTAAAAATACGCCCCAGATCGATGTTCCCTCAAATGCCAAAATAGTTAATTGGAGAATTCCAAATATTATTTTCAATTTACTCAATAAGCTAAGTTTAATTCCCAAAATAGACACAATATTGAAATGCGATATCGTCTGGTGTCCGCACTTTAACTATCTTCCAGTTAAACGCGCGAAAAAAATATTATCCATACACGACCTATCATTCCTACACTACCCCCAATTTTTCACATTCAAACAAAAAATTTGGCATCGAATGCAAAATATAGAATCTCAGATTAAAGATTCAAATCTAGTAATTGCTAATTCAGAGTTCACAAAACAAGACATAATAAAAACCCTTAAAATAGACCCTTCTAAGGTATTAGTCATCTATCCAGGAATCTCTGAATCCATTAAAAAAATTCCAGAAAAGTCAGATGAGCTAATAAATTTTAAATCAAAATATTTAATAAACGATCCCTTCATTCTCTTTCTAGGAACCATTGAGCCCAGAAAAAACATAAGCTTAATAATTAAAGCCTTCGAAATCATCAAAGCAGATCCCCTATTCTTTAAACATAAATTAATTATAGCTGGGGGTATGGGCTGGCTTTATCAAAAAACATTGTCAGAAATTAAAAATTCTAAGTTTAAAAAAGACATTATTATTTGGGGACCAGTAAAAGAAAATGAAAAAAATAATCTCTATAACTGCTCAGAATATTTTATCTACCCCTCTTTCTTTGAAGGATTCGGCTTCCCTCCCCTAGAAGCTCAAAAATGCGGAAAAATATCCATAATTTCAGAAAGAACCTCAATTTCAGAAACAAGTCCTGAATCTCCAAGGATAAATCCTTGGAAACCATATGATCTATATAAAACGATAAAAAAAATTTCAGAAAATAACGATTTAAGGTTAAAATTAGAATCAGAAGCGATAAAAAATTCTTCCAAATTTTCTTGGAAAAACTTTGCAGAAAAAATGGTAGAATTAATTAGTAAATAAAAAAACTCCATCTAACGCTTTTAAGCTAAAACTGCTAGATGTAGGACTTATCAATAGAACAACGGACCGTAAAATGAATAAGGATCCAAAAACACTAGCCCTTTACGGAATTAAAATAAAGGATAGCGAAGCTAAATCTGAAAAAATAAAATCTCGTATTATAAAAACAATCTGGGGAGTTTTTATATTATTATCGCTATTTTTATTAATTGAATTTTTTGGTTATAGAGAATTGAAAAAAATAGCCAAAGTTAATTCCGAATCCATAATCGAAAATCTTAAAAATGGCCGATCTGAAATGGAGCGCCTAAATCCAGAAAAGGCTACTGATTTTTTAAAAAAAGCCGATGATGATTTCTCTAAAATCAAATCTGTTGCCGATAAATACGGACTATCGACCGGAGTAGATATATTAAGCAACATATTAAAACCAGCTCAATATATAAAAGAAGGATTTGATTCATTTAAAAACACAAGTAAAAACTTTATAGATTTATCTGTAAACGCCACAGATCTAAAAGCCAACGCTGTTGATTGGTTTTTTAATAAGAAAGGAAATCTTTTAATAGAAAATCTAGAGAAGATACATCAAAATACAGAAAACATCGAAACCAATCTTAATAAATTAAAAAATATAAATTCTCAAACCATTAAAGATCAATTAAGTCTCGGAGATTCTTTAAAAATAGGAAATACAAATAAATTATTAAAATCAATAATCAATCTCCTTAATACAAATGAAGAAAAAAGAATTGTTGTATTCTTTCAAAACCCAGGAGAATTGCGTCCAGGAGGAGGATTTACTGGTTCTTACGCAGAAACAATTTGGGATAAAAATGGCCTAATAGATATGAAGGTTTGGGATATTTATGATCCAGACGGACAACTTGACGCTAAAGTTGTGCCACCAAAAGAACTTCAAGGATTAACAGAAAATTTCGGAGCTAGAGACGCAAATTGGTTCTTCGACTTTAAAGACTCTGCTAAAAAAACCATAGAACTTCTAGAAAGATCAAAAATATATAACGAAAAAACTACAACATTTGAAGGCGCAATCGCTGTTAATATAAACGTTTTAAAAAGCGTTCTAGAATCCACTGAAGATATAGAGCTTAAAGAATATAAATTAAAAATAAATTCTAAAAATTTCCTAGACACCATACAAAAAGAAGTTGAAGCCGGAAAAGATAAATTAAATAACGAACCTAAAAAAATAATTAAAATTTTATTTGAAAAAATAATTAATAATATTAAAAATCTAGATGAATCAAAAAAAGAATATCTAGCATCAAAGATACAAGAACATATCAAAAATAAAGATATAATGTTTTATTCAAAAAATTTAGAAATTCAAAGCTATTTAGAAAATTTAAATATAGCTGGCAGAATATATGAAATTCCTTCTCAATTTAATGGCGACTATTTAGGCATAACCTCTTCCAATATAGCTGGCGGGAAAAGCGACGCAGTAACAAAACAAAAAATAAAGCTTGAAAGCAAAATTTTAAACAACGGAAAAATTAGTAATTTTTTAACTATAGAAAAAACACATAATGGTAAAAATAATCAAGATTATTGGTATCAAAAAACAAACAAAAGCATTATAAAAACTTATCTCCCGCTCAATTCTAAATTTGTTTACATTAAAGGAAACGATAAGATTCCAGAAACACCAAATCGGGATTATAGCAAAATGAATTTCATAGAAGATCCAGAATTGAAAAATATGGAAGAAAGTAAAGAGTTAAATAAAAATTTCCAAGTAATCAGTCTCAAGGAATCTAATAAGAGCGTTTTAGAGTTTTGGATGAATACTCAAAAAGGAAAAACAAACAAGGTTGAAATGGAATATGAAAATCTTGGTGGCTTAATTTTTCCACAAAACGAAAGTCCTTTTGAATTCATATTCGATAAACAATCAGGAGCAGATATTTCATTTGAATATCTAATAGAAGCACCAAGCGGATACATCTGGAAAGAATCTGGAAGCGAAGTTTTTAATAAAGTTTTTGAAAAACCAGAAGGAATCACTAAAATCGATTTAACGCTTCTTGAAAATAACTAGGTGGATCAACTTCAATCTTAATTTTTTCTCCAGATTTATTTAAAAACTCAATAGATTGTGCATGTAAAAATAGTTTTGATTCTCCAAAAAAACTAGCCCCTTTTTTTCGCTTATCTCCGCCACCATAAATAACATCTCCTATAATAGGATGATTAACGAAAGCCATATGTACCCTCAGTTGATGAGTTCTTCCAGTTAACGGCTTTAATTCAACTAAAGAAAAAATATCATTTTCCGATTTTAATATCTTTAATGTTTTATATTGAGTAACAGCCTCTTTAATCATTTTTGCCTCCCTAATAAACACAGTTCTTTTAGTCGTGCCACTTTTAAGACCTATAGGCTTATTTATCTCCCCCTCTTTCGGATCCATCTCTCCATAAACTATAGCTATATATTTTTTATTTACAGCTCTATTTTTAAATAAATTCTTCAAAAATAAAAAGCTGTTTTGATTTTTAGCAAAAACTATAACACCCGAAGTGTCCTTATCTAGTCTATGAACAACTCCAGGCCTCAAACTTGGCTCGTCGCCCACTAAAGCTATTTCGGGACGAAGTTTAACTACCCACTCAGTTAGAGATTCCTTAAAATCGGAATTCAAAAAATCACCCTCACCTCTTATAGTTCTATGAGTTAACATCCCATAGGGCTTATAGACAGCCAAAAAATCCTCGTCTTCGTATAAAACTTTAGGAAAATCCATATCCTTAAATTAAGAACCCAAACCTATCTTTTCAAAGAGTTTTTTTCTTTTCATCGCGGCATAAGCAACAAAACTCTTATTTATATCTCTTAAAAGAAAAACTAAAGATACTACTATTAAAACAGATATAACCTGATTTAAAAATTTGGAGACTAAAAAAGCATTGATAAAATACATCACAAATTTAAATGGACTACCTAAGGCAGCAGAAAATGCATTAGAAAAAACTCTCTCTATAAAAATATTTTTTGATAAGCAATAAAATGCAAAAATTCCAACGATTATCTCAACCGCCAAAAGAGGTGCAGACCTCCTAAAAAACCACATTCCATAAATTTTAAAAAGTATTTTATCCTTCAGTAAATTCTTTTCCATTTTTTTAATCTCTTAACATTATTTAATCGCTCGACTAATTATAATAGTTGATCAACCCCCAATTTTTTAAAAAGCCTTTTTGCTCTAAACAATCTCATTTTTAAATTAGAAACGCTGATTCCCTCTTTTTTAGCTATATCCTCGTAAGACATATCCTCAAAATAGTAAAACTCTAGCAACCGGCCCAAATGTTTCGGCATTCTTTCTATGACTCTTTTAACCTCAGACTTCATATCAAAGTCTTCAGATAGGTCTTTTAGTTTTGATTCTGGCTCATCATCATTATAACCCATATTCTCTATATATTGAGTCTTTCCAATTAAGCCCTTCTGTTTCTGATAATGAGTAAAAGAAGTGTTCATTAATATCTTATACATCCAACTTTTAAAACTGGCGCCTTCTTTTGGTTTATATTTTTTAGCATTCAAATATATTTTTGCGAAAGTCTCTTGAACAACATCCTCGGCCTCTTCTTTTTTTCTTAAAACTTTATAAGCATTCCTAAAAAATGCATCCTCATATTTTTCTACTAAAAATGAAAAATAAGATGGATCCTTAATGGATAACTTAATTAAATCCTCATCTTTCATTCCTTCTTTATTTACAATATTTTCTTCCATTGATAAAGATTTTTAAATCCCTTTAGCTATTTAATTGATAGAAATTAGAAAATAATTGAGCTATTAAAATCGGTCCTGTTCCGCCAGGTGTCGGAGTGATGCCACCAGATTTTATCTCGCAAGAGTCAAAATCAAAATCTCCAGATATTTTTCCATCTGGATAAGAATATCCAAAATCCACAAGCACAGCTCCCTTTTTAATTGAATCTCCATTAATTAACTTAGGCGATCCGGTGCCTGAAATTACTAAATCTGATTCTAATAATTTTTCTTTATTAAAATTACTCTGATCAAAAGTATAAACATTTTCAGCACCCAATTCTTCAATTAGAAACTTAGAAATAGGCCCGCCAACCAAAAAACCCAAACCAACAACTGCGACTTTTTTATTTTTAAGATTAAATTTAAGATATTTTAGAATCGACTTTAATGTTTCAACAGCCGGAGGTAAGACAAGCTTCCCAGCCCTTAAACAATCAACGTCCTTTTTTTCATCTATTTTTCCTATTAAATTATCCTTATTAAATTTATCTCCAACTGGTAATTGTAAAACTATTCCCCCACAATCATTATCTCTATTTAACTCATCAATCTTATTTAAAACATCTTTTTCTTCGTGAAAATTAGAAAATTTTACAATCTCAAATTTTATTCCCAACTGTTCAGCCACCCTTCTTTTTTCAACCAAAAAAGACTCAGAAACCATATCTTCTCTGGTGAGAATAGCTGTTATTCCCTTACTGATAAGCTTTTTCTTTTTCAATCCATCAACTATGCCTTCTGCTATCTTTTTACCCTCAATTATCATTTTTATGATTAAATATTTACCAATTAAAATTCTATAGGAATTTTTAAATATTTACCAATTAATTAAAATGGCCCGCTTTTTTTGCGAGCCACAAGAGAAACACCTAAGTAGATTTTCACGACAAAGAATATTCTTTATTACACTTCACGCAAACACCAATATCCGGCAAGATTAAGTACCTTCTCCTTCCACATCCACTAGCGCATTCTTGGGGCTGAACTATTCCCTTTCTCTTCAGAGGAAAACCACAGCAGCTCATAGTCAAGCAAATCGGGAACGGAAATATTCTCACGACAAGCTTCCTCTCTCCAACATCTCTCCAATCTATTGATTGCATCCTAGAGAATTGAACCAGTCTCTCTTCGGCCAAACGATGTGAACCCAAAGCTGAACCCTCCCCAAAAGAAGGTTTGAAATCCAACCAACCAAATCCAACTTGTACTATCTAGTAAATTATCACAAAAAACAAAGACAATCAAAAAATCTGTGCGCGTTGGAGGGATTGAACCTCCGACCTTTTCAATGTCAATGAAACGCTCTACCACTGAGCTAAACGCGCCCTAATTTCATTATATATCTTTTAATTTAAAAGATATGTGCGGGTGGATGGAATCGGACCATCGGCCTCCATATTATCAGTATGGCGTTCTACCACTGAACTACACCCGCATAAAGAAACAAGAAAATTATATAGAAAATCACAAAAAATGCAATTTTTTAAACACCACCCAATCACCCTAACTAAAAACTTCTAGCATTTAAAATCTTATCTAATTCGTCAATTTTAAATTTCTCGAACTGCTTACCAGAAACCACGTCCCTAGAAAGAGCCACTTTAAAATTATTTAATAAAAAGGAAATAAAACTTACTGAAAATATAACAAGAATAATAAAAAGTATTATGGCCGATATCCACAAAACATAGTCTAAATTAAAATTTTTCTTATTCATCTTATTAATTTGTAGCTTTTTTATAAAAAACAGACCCAAAAGCAGAAGCTTTAAATCCGCTATTATCTCTTGATGATTTTACAGAACTTATATCAACAAAATATTTTCCAAACTGAATTTTTTTTAAAAAACTACTTAATTGTTGAGGTTGTTGAAATTTTAAAGATATCTCAAATCCTATAAACCCCAATTCAGACACATCCCCCTCCGATTCTTTTCCCCAAGAAAAACCAGCATCTATTTTTTCTTCCGCAGCAACACGCATAACCTCTCTCCTAAAAGACAACAAACCCTCTTTGGCCGGTAAAAAATAATTCACAAAATCTCCATAACTTAAGCTTTTTGATTTTTGATTTTCTAAAGTTCCTAAAACGTTTAAAGCTAATGAATTTTCTGATAAGCTTAATTTTAAAGAATTTATATTTTCAACTCTGGCGACTATATCTTTTTTTGTAAAAAAGATTAGAACATAAACACCCAACACAAAAATAAGGCTAAAAATCAAAAGCATAAACAATTCCTTTTTAAATGATTGGGTCATAAATCTTATACTAATATTATATAAAAATGGCAAAGAATAAGAAAGCTGAAAATTTAAAAGAGAAAATTAGCTATAACGCTTTGTCTAAATTTTATTTAGGAGAATACTCAAAGCTCAAAAAAGATTTTGAAAAATTTAACTCATGGTCCATTGCCTGGAATCATGTAAAAAAAGAATCGAATATCGATGAAGATAAGGAGTGGGAAAATCTTCAAAAGCTAAATATTTCGTTAACTCTGCGCGATGACGATGATTTTCCAAATAATCTAAAAGAAATACCCTGGCCCCCTTTTGCCATTTATCAGAAAGGAAGCAAAATTAAAAATGAAGAAATAATAGTTTCTATCGTGGGAACAAGAAAAGCTAGCGATTACGGAAAAAAAATAGCTTACGAATTTGCAAAAAACCTTTCTGATTTCAATATAACTATCGCTAGCGGATTAGCTCTTGGAATAGACTCTGAAGCTCACAAAGGAGTTGTTTCAAATAAAAAAAGAACAATCGCTGTTTTAGCTAACAGCTTAGAAACCATCTATCCATCAACTAATTCAAATATAGCAAAATCAATATTAGAAAATAACGGAGTTTTAGTTTCTGAATACCCAATTGGGTCAGCAACCCTAGCCAGAAAATTTATTGAAAGAAATAGGATTGTGAGTGGCCTCTCAAAAGCCATTATAGTAATAGAAGCACCAGAAAAATCTGGGGGCATGCATACCGCACGCTTCGCTCTGGATCAAAACAAGGAGATATTTGTAGTCCCCGGGAATATAAATAACCCAAACTACAAAGGATCAAATAGCTTAATTAAGGCCGGCGCCAATTTAATGGATGACATAAAAGATGTGGCTTATTTTTTGGGAATTGATTTCGAAGAAAGCTCATCTATAAATAAAATATCCAAATTAGACAATGAAGAGAAAATGGTTTATGATTTAATATCTTCTGCCAATAAAGGATTATCAATGGAAAACATTTGTGAAAAATCAAATATTTCCTTAGAAAAAATCATAACCATCATCACAAATTTAGAAATAAATAGTTTAATAAAAGAAAATCTTGGTAAATATCTAATAACCTAATGAAATTAATAATTGTAGAATCTCCTACAAAAGCAAAAACAATATCCGGATTTCTTGGAAAGAAATATAAGGTCGAATCTTCATTCGGCCACATTAGAGATCTTCCAAAAAACAGACTTGGAATTGATATTGAAAATAATTTCGAACCCCACTATGTAATTCCAGTAAAAGCTAAGAAAAACTTTTCTAATCTCAAAAAAATCGCTAAAAAAGCAGATTCAATCATTTTAGCAACTGACGAAGACAGAGAAGGAGAAGCTATTTCTTGGCATTTAGCTCAAGCCTTAAATATAAGCACAGAAGATACTAAAAGAATTGCCTTTCACGAAATTACCAAAAACGCGATAGAAAACGCATTAGAACACCCAAGAAGCATTGATCTTAACATGGTTCATTCTCAGCAAGCCAGACGTGTTTTAGATAGACTTGTAGGCTACAAACTCTCCCCTTTTCTATGGAAAAAAATTGCCAAAGGACTTTCTGCTGGTAGGGTTCAATCAGTAGCTTTGCGAATCATTATGGATCGAGAAATGGAGATTCGAGCCTTTAAACCACAAAAATACTGGACACTTGATGCCATTTTTAAAAAAAATGACTCCGAAATATTAATAGAAGCTTCCCTATCTAAAATAGATGGAAAATCAATTGAAAAATTTGATATAAAATCAGCTAAAGAAGCTGAAGAGTTAAAAAATAAAATTCAAAACTCTGAATATAAAGTATCTTCAGTTACAAAAAAAGATTCTATAAAATCACCCAGCGCCCCATTTACCACCAGCACGCTCCAACAAGAATCAGCAAAAAAGTTGGGCTATAGTTCTAAAAAAACTATGTTTATGGCACAACGCCTATACGAAAAAGGTCTCATCACATATATGAGAACTGATTCTTTAAATCTATCCGAAGCAGCTATTAGCAAGGCTAATACCTGGATCAACTCTAACCTCGGAAAAGAATATGCTGTTCCTGGTGGAAGAGTTTTTAAAAGCAAATCAAAACTTGCCCAAGAAGCGCACGAGGCTATTCGTCCAACCAACCCAGAAGCAACACCGGAACAATTAAATTTTGAAGAAAAAGGAGAATTTAAAGTCTATGATTTAATTTGGAGAAGATTCTTTGCCTCACAAATGCAAGAAGCCAAAATCCAATCCATCCATATCAATATTGATAGCGTCGGCAAAGATGCCTTCACCTTCAAGGCATCTGGTCAAAGAATAGTTTTTGATGGATTTTTAAAAATATGGCCCAATAAATTTGAGGAAAAAGAATTACCAAAATTAGAAGAAAAAGAAAATTTAACCCTCAAAGAAATTCTTTCTAACGAACACGAAACAGAGCCACCAGGAAGATATGGGGAAGCTAGCTTGATTAAAGTCCTTGAAGAGCATGGCATAGGCAGACCATCAACCTACGCGCCAATAATTTCAGTCATCCAAGCAAGGAATTATGTCGTGAAAGAATCTGGAAAATTCAAGCCGACAGAAGTTGGAGAAATGGTAGATAAAACCCTAAGAGAAAATTTTCCCGAAATTATAGATATAAACTTTACCGCTGATTTAGAAAATAAATTCGACGACATAGCAGAAGGTAAAATCGGCTGGCAAGAATCAATTAAAAAATTTTATAGTCCATTCGAAGAAAAATTAGAATTAAAATATAAAGAAGTGTTAAATAAAGAAGCCATGGAAGAAAAGACGGATGAAAAGTGTGAAAAATGCGGCAAACCAATGCTTATTAAAATGGGCAGATTCGGCAAGTTTTTGGCCTGTTCTGGTTTTCCTGAATGCAAAAATACAAAAAAAATAGATGGATCACCTAACGGTTTTCAAAAAGAACCACCAAAATCAACAGGTATTAAATGCACCGAATGTGGTACGGGAGAATTATTAGAAAGAAGAGTTTCTAAGGGCCGTGCCAGAGGCAAAGTCTTCTGGGGCTGTTCCAACTATCCAAAATGCAAACATGCCACCTGGGATAATCCAACGGGCGAAAAACCAGAGGATAAAAGCGATAAAGAAACTTCTGAACCTAAGGAAGAATAATAGGTTTAAAAAATCCGCCAGAAAGGCGGATTTTTTAAACCATGAAATCTGGATTGAACGGGGCCGGATTGCTCACTAGCATGTTTTTTTCATGTTCCAGTAACTTCTTAATAATTCCACTTAACTCCTCCGGAGAATAGAAATTAATTGTAATGCGTCCCATATCCCCCGTTTTAACCACCTCAACCTTAGTTCCCAAAAATTGCTCAAGCTCTTTTTCCATAACCACCATTTGTGGATCTTTAGGATGCAGCATCATAGGCGCCTCAGCCAGCGCCACATTTCCAGCAAATAAGGAACTTTCATCCTTAATCTTCTTTATTCTATTTTTTAGATCTCTAACACTTAAATTATTTTTAATAATATCCTCAAAAAGCATTTGCTGTTTTGGTATATCAGAAATTGAAAGTAATAATCTAGCTTGGCTTTCAGAAATTGATCCTGCCGATAATGAATCCTGAACATTCTGAGGTAAACTCAAAAGACGAATACTATTAGCCACCACCTCTCTACTCTTTCCCATTCTGGTAGCAATCTCTCTTTGGGTTAGATTAAAATTATCTTGGAGTCTCGAATAAGCCCTAGCAGTCTCAATTGGATTCAATTCCGCTCTTTGAATGTTTTCGATTATGGCCAACTCTAACCTCTCCTTATCTTGAATTCCCTTTTTAACCACAGCAGGAATCCTTTCTAGTCCAACCAATTTAGAGGCCATTAAACGCCTTTCTCCAGCGATTAACTGATATTCTATAGCTGTTCCAAGCTCGGTATCCTTCTCAATCTTCGTAACTACAATTGGCTGCAAAACTCCGAATTCTCTGATAGAGCTGGCAAGCTCTCCCAACATTCCTTCATCAAAAATCTTTCTCGGCTGAAAAGGATTTGGCTTGATTTTTTCTACCTCTATTAAGAAGACTGGCTCTTGAACTTGTAAATCCATTACATCAAATTTTAACTCATTTTTTGATTTTTGCAAGAAAAGTGATTAGAATATTATTGTTAGTAAAGCTCATTTGCCCGGGTGGCGTAATGGCAGCCGCGCACGACTCAAAATCGTGTTCCGCAAGGAGTGTGAGTTCGAGTCTCACCCCGGGCACCAAAATTAATAACCTTCTTTAAAAAGACTCTAAATTACCATTAAACACAAATCTAAAAAACATATCCTGTCTTAAATATTTTTGAAAAACCTCCCTAGCCAACTTCTGCATATTTAAAAATTCATCTTCTGAAATATTTTTATAAAATTCCGATATAATCTTTGGTAGCTTATCTGCATCTTTATAAGAAATTCTTAAAATAAACTTTGAGTAATCCAACTTCTTTTCCAAGGGCAAAGGAATATCTGTATCTATCAACACCGGAATCCTACCCAATGCCAAAATTTCATAAAATCTTAAAGAATAATTTCCGTCCCCCCTTGGAGCCAATACAAAATCAGATTCTAAAATATTATTTATATATTCCTCTCTCGCCTTCTCGGGTAAAATTTCTATAGTTTTTTTATGTCCAGAAAAAGAATTCCTGATAATAAAATTACTCTTCACTAAACCACTACTCCGTAAAACCGCAATCGCTTTTTTTCTAAAATAAATTCCCTGCTTTTTAACTCCGAAATTCATCAAATAATTCTTGATATAGAACTTCAAGCTTGGTAAAAATCCCTTAACGGTTC
>CAZIWN010000006.1:0-5970 GCA_964543265.1 uncultured Candidatus Saccharibacteria bacterium
TTTTAACAAAAAAGGAATTAGAAGATTTACTAGCCAAAGCCCCTAAAGATTATCTCCCTAAAAAAATTTAAATCTGTATTAAGTTTAAATGAAAAGTTATGAGCAAAATCAGTAAAATAATATTCTTAACTATTCTTTTATTAATCGAAGGCTCATTTTTATATAAATTTCTACCAGATAGAAGCGACAATAAGCCAAAAGAATCTTTGCCTCCCGTGGTTAATGATTCAACCGAAATCCCAAATCCAACATCATCTGATCAAGAAACCAATTTTCCCGAAGAATTGGATAGTTATTATAGTAAAAAATACGATTTAGAAATTAGTTATCCTAAAGGATGGTATCTAAGAGATGACGAGAATAATAAGCCAAATGGATCCTATGGAGGAAGTCTTTATATATCAAGCATCCCAAATGACAATAATTTTCCTGGCTTGAATAAAGAAATTTTTTCTATGGAAATGGGTGATATGCAAACCAAATACGACAGTTCTCCAATAGAAGAATGGGTCAAAAAATTTAATTCCGGCTTAGTTCAGGAAATTCCCGAGCCAAAAAGTTCCGAAAAAATTATAATAGATGGTAAAGAAGCCTTAATAAGAATTTCTTCAAGTATATTCGGGGATGTCTACGAGGTTTATATGCCATATGGTGATTCTGTGTTGGGAATAGGCGGCCCATTAGTTGATAGTAAATACGGAAATTATTTCATTAAAATATTAAAATCAATAAAATTTCATCCAAGAGTAATAAAATTAACCCCGCAACCATTAAGCGAATGGTTTGATGATTTCAGTAAAACTTCAACTTCAAGTGTTTTAAATAGAAAAATAAGAGAGGGCATAGCTTTTGAAATTACGGGTATTCCCAAGCCCAATGAAAGCAGAAGTATTCAGAAAGATAGCAGTTTAATTTATTGGAGTAACGACACTACAAATAACGAAATAAATATTAATGCCATCGACTTAAATTCAGGAGAGAAATACGAAATTTATAATGGTCACAAATCATATCCTAATCGATATATTGCTTCAGAAAATCAAGGTGGAGATTTTTATATTATTGATGGTGAGTTGTATTTTATAGAAACCAGATATTCTTTAGACTTAATATTATCTATTGATCTCAGCAGTAAAGTCTCAAAAGAAATATCTATTATAAACTCCAAGAGAGGGATCGTAGGCATGAATGAAATAGAACTTAAAGAAAACGGATCAAGAATATTAATCACTGGGGATAACAGGTATTTTTGTTCGAACACAAAATATTTTTATCTTTTTAATCCAGTAAATAAAACGATTAGAAAGATAATGGACTCAACAACCGGTTGTTACGAGGGGAATGAGTATTTAGGAATATATCATGACAAATATTTTATATTTTCTAATAGAGAACCCCTAGAATTTGGAATGGAATTTCCTGGATCTGTCAGTTTATATAAAAATATTCAGATGTTTAATTTAGACAACCTAAATGAAGAAGCGGGCGCCATTTTACTAAATGAAAAAGATATGCCACAAAATATAAGAAAGATGAATTTTGTAAATAGTGAAAACATAATAGAAATGTATGACGATCTCGGAAATAAATATCAATTTGATATAGAAAATAGATTATTAAAAAATCCAAGCGTAATTTTATATCCTAAAGCATCAGATGCTGAAAGTAAATTTCCAGGAGGAACAGCAACATATCATAGTGAAAAATATAAATTAACCATTAGTTATCCTAAAAATTATTATTTCCACCATAATGATGGGATCGATTCTAATGGGGGGACAATAGAGATTTCAAATTATAATTTGGGAGTTATGGATTATGGCTTTGCTTTGAAAAATCAAGATAAAATTTTTAAATTAGAAATCATTAACTACAGTGCTTATTATGGTACTTCTTCGAATCTTGAAGATTGGGTTAATTCTTATAATAAAATTACAACCCAAGAATTCGAAGATACTTACAGGGTTGAAAGTATGGAGAAAATCACGATAGATAATAAAGACATGATATTGCAAAAAACAAGCGGTTTTTATACGGTTTTCATGAATATCAATAATGACATTATAGGTATGACCGGCTATCCAGGCGGAGATAAATTTAAAGATCTCTATTTCAATATTATAAACTCAATAAAATTCGACAAATAAAATCCAGCTTTAAACAATTAACAATTAAGAATATAATAAAAAAATGAAATCTCTAAAGCAAATACTCGTAGAATCCGAAAAAAATAAAACCGCCATCGGTCACTTTAATATTTCTGATTTGGCCGGTTTGAAAGCAATTTTTGAATCCGCTCGTTCATTAAATCTTCCAGTGATTATTGGAGTATCGGAAGGGGAAAGAGATTTCGTCGGAGTAAAAACAGCCACCGCCTTAATAAAATCTTTAAGAGAAGAATTTGATTATCCAATATTTTTAAACGCAGATCATACTCATTCTTTTGAAAAAATTAAGCAAGCCGTTGAAGCTGGTTTTGATGCTGTTTTGTTTGATGGTGGAAAATTGCCAATAGAAGAAAATATAAAGGCTACCAAAGAAGTCGTTGAATATGTAAGGTCAAAAAATCCAAACATTCTAATTGAGGGAGAGTTGGGTTATATCGGAACTTCTTCTATGTTATTAAAAGAGATACCAAAAGGGGCAGCTATAGAAGAAAAAGATCTAACCAAGCCAGAGGAAGCTTTGAGATTCGTTAAAGAAACCGGAATAGATATGCTGGCTCCTGCCGTTGGCAATTTTCACGGAATGGTGAGTGGCGCTTCAAAAACAACTCTCTCAAAAGAAAGAATCAAGCTCATTAAGGAAGCGGTAAAAATTCCTTTAGTCTTGCACGGCGGTTCAGGCACTCCAGATTCAGGATTTTTAGATGCCATTGATGCCGGAATAGGCATAGTTCATATCAATACCGAAATAAGAGTTGGTTGGAGGCGTGGAATTGATAATGCATTAAAGAATAATCCGGAAGAAGTGGTGCCATATAAGATTTTAGGCGGGGCACTGGACGAAATAAAATCCATAGTATACAATAGACTGAAACTTTTTAACCGCATCAAATAGCATTAAATAAAAGAAAATTATGGATTTAGTAGTTCAAAAAAGAGAGGTTTTCGGAAAGAAAACCAATAAATTAAGAAATGAAAGCATGATTCCTGGAGAGCTCTATGGTAAGGGAATCGAAAACATTCACATTTCCGTCGGCAGAAGGGAATTTTTGAAGGTTTTAAAAGCAGCAGGAGAAAGTTCTTTGGTTAACGTTTTAATAGGAGGAAAAACTGGAGAAAAAAGACCAGTTTTCATTCATAACGTTCAGAAAGATTATTTAACTGATGAAGTTGTTTCAATAGATTTCTATCAGGTTAATATGAAAGAAAAGATCAGCGTATCCGTTCCTTTAGCTTTCATCGGTTTTGCTCCAGCTGTTAAAGATGGTGGTATTTTCGTAAAAGCTATGCAAGAAATAGAATTAGAGGCTTTGCCAGCAAATATCCCTCAAGAAATTAAAGTAGATATTTCTAAGATGTCTAAAATCGGAGACAGTATTTATGTTAAAGATTTAGCATTTCCAAAAGACGTTAAAGTTCAAGTTGGTTTAGATAATCCAGTTTGCACAGTTCAAGAGAAATTAGCCGAAGAAGAAGTTGTCGCTGAAGCTCCATCTCTAGATTCTGTAAAAGTTGAAACCGAAGAAAAGAAAATAGAGCGCCAAGCAGCTAAAGACGCTAAGACTGAAACAGCAAAACCAGCAGAAGCCAAGAAAGGTAAGTAAACTGGGGGTTAAGTAATAATAAAGAAATCACCACGATATATATAATATGTCGTGGTGATTTCTTTATAATGAATTTTCTTGCTAAAATTGAGCTACAAGGCCACAAGTATTAAGTCTAATGAATAAATTTAAATCATATTTTCTGATTCTAATCATTCTATCCATTTCTTGGCCTAGTTTTTCTTTTGCCACAAGCGCAGAAGATAGGGTTCAATTAGAAAAAGAACTAGAAGTTTTAGAATCCCAGATCCAGGAACATGAAGCCTCTATTCATAATTTTCAGGCCAAGGGCAAAAATCTTCAATCAGAAATTAAAAGACTCGATACTAAAATAGAAAAAACAAAACTTCAAATCAAGGCTATTAATTTGCGTTTAAGTGAATTAGATGGTGATATTTTAGACAAGCAAATTAAAATAAGAGAAACAGAAGATAAAATAGATTTTAATAAAGATGTTTTATCAAGCGGTTTAAGAAAAATTTATTCCGGAGGAAGAAAAAATATAGTTTCTTTAGTTTTAGCCAACGAAAACTTTTCCGATTTTTTTTCTAATATGAGCAGACTTGCTTCAGTTGAAAGCAGCTTAGCTTCAACTATTAATTTAATCACCGACCTAAAGACAGATCTTGAAAACGAAAAGGAAATTTTAATTTTAAAAAGAACAGACGCTAATTCATTAAAGGAATTTCAGGCCAATGAAAAAGCTCTAGCCGAGTCAACTAAAAAAGAAAGAGCAGATCTTCTAAAACAAACCAAGGGTCAAGAAGCTAAGTATCAAGAAATTTTAACTGCAACTAAAAAATCAGCAGCTCAAATTAGAAGTAGAATATTCGAACTTCTTGGGGGTGGTCAATTATCCTTTGAAGACGCTTATCAATTTGCTAAAATCGCAGAAAAAGCCACGGGAGTAAGAGCAGCTCTTATCCTAGCCATTTTAGATAGAGAATCTGCCCTTGGGCAAAACGTCGGACGCTGTAGTTACAAAACAGCCATGCATCCAACTCGCGATATTCCAGTTTTTCTTTCTCTCACGGCCAGTTTAGGTCTTAATCCAGATTCAATGCTTGTTTCTTGCGCTAATAAAGATGGAGCCTACGGAGGAGCTATGGGTCCATCTCAATTTATTCCTTCAACTTGGAAACTTTATACCGATAAGGTTTCCGCTATCACTGGTAGTAACCCTGCCTCTCCTTGGAGAAACGCAGATGCTTTCGTTGCTACGGGTTTATATTTAAAAGATGCTGGAGCCGCTAATGCCGATATAAATCAAGAAAGAATTGCTGCCGCAAAATATTATGCCGGAGGCCGTTGGAGAACTTATCTTTGGACTTATGGAGATAGAGTTGTCACTCGCGCCAGGAGTTTTCAGGCAGATATAGATCTCTTAAATTCTTAAGATTTATCACGCTCAATTTAGGTCAAAAATCTAACTATTTCATATAGGTCTTTAACCCTTATTCTATAAGACTTCAAAGCGCTTGACAGTAATTAAAATTTACATATACTTATCTGTACCGAAATATAAGACCGAACTTTGATAAATTAATAGAGTTTTTTACGCAGTACATATGTTAAAAGTTTGGCAGTTGTTCCAATCTGTTCAGGAGTTATGAATTTTCAAAAAATTAATTTTTAATTAAATTAGCATTGAAAATTTGTACAAAACTTCTCAAATTAAAAACTTGAGATTTTATTAGAGGATTTGATCCTGGTCCAGGATGAACGCTGGCGGTGTGGATAAGGCATGCAAGTCGAGCGGATATAGTTTGAGATTATATCAATGGCTATATTAGCGGCGAACGAGTTAGTAACACCCTGGTACGTACCCCAGAGACGGGCATAGCTCATCGAAAGGTGAGGTAATTCCCGATAATCTCGCAAGAGCAAAATCGCAAGATGCTCTGGGATCGGCCTAGGTCCTATCAGCTAGTTGGTGAGGTAATGGCTCACCAAGGCTATGACGGGTAGGGGGGCTGAGAGGCTGTTCCCCAACGACGAGACTGAGACACGGCTCGTACTCCTACGGGAGGCAGCAGTCGAGAATATTCGACAATGGACGAAAGTCTGATCGAGCGACACCGCGTGCAGGATGAAAGGCTTCGGCTTGTAAACTGCTTTTCTATTTTAGAAAGTAATTGATCAAAATAGGAATAAGGGGCTGCTAACTTCGTGCCAGCAGCAGCGGTAATACGAAGGCCCCG
>CAZIWN010000007.1:0-4279 GCA_964543265.1 uncultured Candidatus Saccharibacteria bacterium
TAAAACCTAAAGATTCTCGCGATATGGTCTACCAGACTCTCCTCGTGGATTATTTCTTTAAGATTAGCCTTTAATGTTTTTCTAATTTCCTCTTCCTTATCAGTATGAATAATAACTTTTATATGTCCTCTTAAATGATGTCTGGTATGAAGAATTAAAAGAGATAAATTTTCAAAGTGGTGATCGGGGATTATAGAAAATCCATCTAAATGAGCCCACTGATAAAATCTTCTTCCTAAAACATTTATACCTCTATTATTTATATGAAATTCTATTTCTTCCGGATGCTTCATTCCCCAATAGATTACAAGCGATCCAGCAATTAAAGAAAAAATCGCAAAAAGGAAATTACTGGTCCAAATAGCATAAGCGCTCACGGTTATAGAAATAATTCCCACAACCCAAAACCAAGCCACATCTTTTTCGTAGTGATGATATTCTGGGCTAGACCACTTTACGCCTTTTTCTTCTTCCATTTAAGTAAATTATACAATAAAAAAAAGAACCGCACATCTCTCGTGATTGAAATGTGCGGTCAATGGTGGTGATTGTGATCTTTATGGTGGCCCCCACCTTTCATTATCACGCATCCGCCGAAGATCATTACAGAAGCTATGCAAATCGATGCCACTGTATCGATTCTGTTGTTGTGGGTTATGGCCACCACAGAGCCAGTTGCGGCAACTGCCAAGCTCTGCCACAAATCAGACAAGATGTGCCACCTCATAGCTCTGCGGGTGGCATCATCTTGGGCTCCAGATAGCATTCTGTGCTGCAGATAGTTTCCAAATCCGCCCACGACAGTAATGATGATCATTGGGGTGGACAATATCTGGTGTTCATTACTAAACCTGTCGATGGCCTCATATATGATCCAGAGAGCAGACAGGATCAGTAAGAATCCCTGTATGCCCGCGCCAAAATTTTTAATATCTTCAGCGCGCTCAGCTTTCTTGTATGCGAGATAGGCGACGATAATTGCAGCAACGGAAACTCCCACGTCAGAAAGCACGTGGAATGAGTCCGACAGCAGCGACAAGCTTCCAGTCGCATATCCGCCCACAAGTTCTAACGCGAATATGGCAATACTTACCAGTAATATGCGTCGATATCTCTTGAAGTCGCATAGGCAGCGCTCATCAATTTCAAACCCGCAGTCCACTAAGTGGTTCAAAGAAAATCACCTCCTTCCTATGTTTAGTGTTGAAGAACTATCCACATCTTAAACACAAAGCACCAATTTAAGCAAACTTAACCTATTTTACAGATTCATCCTTATCTCCCCATCTCCATCTAGGTTTTTCACCCTTTGCGATACAGATCGCTATTAATAGTGCTGTTGATATTAAAAAAGCAGGAACTGATCCGATAAATGTATCCGATACTGAATGCGAATTATTATCAATTTTAAAGAAAAACCATATATTAAAAACAATCCAAAAAATCAAAACCAACCAACCCTTCCAATTAGCCGGAGTCCAACCATATCCATATCTTTTATTTTTAAACCAATATTCTTTCTCCATTTCTTATATAATATCATTTTAAAAAATAAACCCACAAACACGCCTTGCGTGTTTGTGGGCAATGTTGCCCTTACTGAATTCTACTCCATTCTCCGCGGTCTAATTTGACCGTTTCGAATTCGTGCCCATCTTCTTTCACGAAAGAAAACGTTGGAGGAAATTCAAAACCAGAGTATCCAGCATCAAGCGATTGCCAGATAGATCCATCCGGCATCTTTACAAAACACCTTTTACCGGTGTTTGGCCAATCACGAGGCCAGACAAATACCGCTTTCAAGAAATTTTCACCATCAGGATCTTGGCTATTGTAGCGGTGTGCAACAAGACCCGAGAAGCAATATCCGCTAAGAATCGTCTCTTGTGGAATATTTCCCAAAACCCACTTGTCATACATCTCTCGAGCTCGAGAATCGTCGATTTTCACTGAGTCGATGTATGTCCCAATGGGCAATTTCTCTAATACCTTGATTGCCGTACTTTCATTCGCTTCAACTCTTGCCGCTAGCAGGCTGGGAATTGCAATTGATGCGATAATCGCGATGATCGCCACCACGATCATGAGCTCGATAAGAGCAAATCCGCGATTTTCATTCTTCATTGAAACCCCCTCTTTCTTTGTGTTTATTCGCGAGAACAATTTCTCGAGAATAACAATACTATAAGTATCTATTAAAAATTAAGCAAGTTTTTTTCAGATTCTCTATAATGTAAGTCTCATCCTTTTTATTTTTTATAAAAAAACAAATCCCGCAACTCCGAATTTCGGATTTTTGCGGGTTTTTGCATCGGATCATTTTCTTACTTTATTTTTTTCCAGGTTGTATCTTTTTCAAACACGAGTTCATCCTCTTTCTCGCTAAACTTGAAAGTGGGCGAGTTTTCATAGCCAGAATACCCTGCGTCTTCCGATTGCCAGATAGATCCATCAACCAGAAGAGCAAAACATCTCCTTCCGGTTTTATTGATTTCTGCTGGCCACGCATACATAGCCAGAATTCTTTCGATTATTTTGCATTCCTCATCGCCACCTTCGTTCATCGAGATTAGGGTGTATTCTTCGGTTGTTGCGGAAAAGAGGTAGTTTCCATTTCTTTTCCGAATATATTCAGAAACGCTATTAAGCATCCCTGGGCGCGTATCTAAGAGCTCTTTAGAACAGCTAGCTTCTTCAAGAACCCAGATTGCCCGATCTTCGTTTTCTGAAATTACATCTTTATTTCTCAAGATAGCAGAATCGGCGCAGGAATACATCGCCAGGAAGATGATGATCGCAAGGGCAGCTTCCACCAAGCGCTTCGAGATTTTCACTTTTTACCCCTTCGTGTTTTGTGTGTGCTATTTACGAATTTGCCTCTCGTAAACAATAATATAATTACACATTTTTAAAATAAAATCAAATCAATTTTATAATTTAACCCATTTAATTTCCTTCCTACCCCTTGATTTTAAATACTCATTCGTTTTACTGAAATGCTTGCATCCAAAAAATCCATTATAAGCCGAAAAAGGGGATGGGTGCGCTGCTCTTAAAACTAAATGTTTATTTTCGTTTATTATTTTTCCTTTTTCTTGGGCATATTTGCCCCAAAGCAGAAAAACTAGCCCCTCTCTTTTGTCAGATAATATTTTTACCACCGCATCTGTAAATTCTTCCCATCCTTTCCATTGATGAGACCCAGCCATTCCAGCAACAACAGTTAAGGTCGCATTTAAAAGCAAAACACCTTGTTTAGCTAAATAATCCAAATTTCCGCTCGCAGGAGCCCTAACTCCTAAATCTTTTTCAATTTCTTTGAATATATTTTGCAGCGATGGGGGAATACCGACACTTTCTCCAACAGCAAAAGCCAATCCATTAGCCTGATTTGGTCCATGGTATGGATCTTGTCCCAAAACAACAACACTCACGTCATTGAAATCGCATAATTCAAAAGCTCGAAAAATATCTTTTGGTTTTGGATAAATCTTTTTTTCTTTATATTCTTTTTTTACGAATTCAGTCAGTTTTTCAAAATAACCCTTCTTAAATTCTTCTTCCAAATAAGGCTTCCAAGATTCGCTTATTTTTACATTCATATTTTTAAGCTTTCAAACACATGCTCTTAATTTTATTTTGAGCTTATGGCCACAATTGTCAATATTATAAAAATTAAATTTACAAAAATAATTATCAAGATTATAGTTAAATTAATAAGCTTCACGGTCTAGATTATGAGAAAAAACTTATTTTACGTATTAATTTTTATTTCTTTAGGATTTATTCTCGGTTGGTTTTTTAATGCGCAATTAAGCAAAATAAACTCTCTACCCAAAGCTCTTCGAGAAGGTGGTTATAGCTATATTAATCCATTACTTCTTTGCGACGTTGGAGTAAATAAGCAATTCGGAGAAGAAACCGATTTATATAAAAAAATACAAGAAAAAGTAGATGAAGCAAAAAATTCTAAAAAATTAGATAAAGCATCCGTTTATTTTAGGGAATTAAATACTGGTAAGTGGGCAAGCGTTAATGAGGATGAGACATATATTCCTGCCAGCCTAGGAAAGGTGCCGATTCTGATAGCTTATTTAAAGCTCGCAGAATCAAATCCGGAAATATTAAATAAAAAATTTATTTACGATGGATATCGCGACGATAATACGCAACAAGAGATAGCTCCAGATTTTTCTTTATCTGCCGGCAAATCATATTCAGTAAACGATTTATTATTCTTAATGGTTGCTTATTCGGATAATAATTCCGCGACCCTTCT
>CAZIWN010000008.1:0-2757 GCA_964543265.1 uncultured Candidatus Saccharibacteria bacterium
TTCTTTTCTTTTTATAAATGACACGGACGTACTAAAAATAATTTATTTTCATAGCACGCTTCACCTCGCGCAATGTAGCACCGGCAACTTCCCTACCCCTAGCAATTCCATCTAAGAGGATTTTTTTTACTGCTTCTTTATTAGAAGCATATTCTGCTCTTCTTTTCCTGATAGGAGTTAAAAAATCATTTAAAACTTCTACTAATCTTCCCTTGATTTCAACGTCGCCAATTTTCCCCTCTCTGTATAATTTTTTAAATTCTTCAACTTCTTTTTTGTTTGGATTGAAAGCGTCGTGGTAAGTGAAAACAACATTGCCCTCAACTTGGCCGGGGTCGTCCTTGTGGATTCTTTTCGGATCGGTATACATTTTCATAACCTTCTTCTTAACTTCAGATTCAGAATCTGAAAGATTAATAGTATTACCTAAAGATTTGGACATTTTGGCTCCATCAATCCCTGGAAGTTTTGAAAATTCGGAAACTAATTCTTTTGGCTCTATTAATGTATTTCCATATAAACGATTAAATTTTCTTACTAATTCTCTAGTGGATTCAATCATCGGCAACTGATCAACGCCAACTGGAACTAAATCTGCTTTAAAGGCAGTGATATCTGCGGCCTGACTTATTGGATAGCAGAAAAAACCAACCGGCAGAGATTTTTCAAAACCCTTTTGTTTGATTTCATCTTTAACGGTTGGATTAGTTTCTAAACGGCCGACTGTTTCGAGATTCATCAAAAAAATGGTGAGTTCGGCAATTTCCGGAATCATAGATTGGACTACGATGGTCGAAATGGCCGGATCAATACCGACAGACAAATAATCTAAAGCGACTTCGTATAAGTTGTCGCTGATTTTTTGAGGGTTTTCAAAATTATCTGTTAAAGCCTGAATGTCGGCTATCAAAATGAAAGTTTCGTATTCTTTTTGAAGCTCGACTCTGTTTTTAAGAGAGCCGACATAATGACCTAAATGCAGTGGACCGGTTGGACGGTCTCCAGTTAAAATTCTTTTTCTCATTTATTTTAAGTAATCTTTAATTTTTTCTATAAGAATATCTATATCCTCTGATTTATTTAAAAATCCAGCAGCGCCCAAACTTTGAGCAGTTTTTTGCGCATCACCATCCTGCATGCCCGGCCAAGGGTTATTCATGCTAGTTAGAAAAACTATCTTTAAAGGAGTTTCTCTTTTTTTTGATAAATCCATAACCGCTTCTGTGCCGTTTTCTTTAGGCATATTAACATCCATCAAGACTAGGTCTGGATTTAAAACATTACACTTTTCTATCGCCTCTTTGCCGTCATGAGCCTCTCCAACTAAAAAACCTGAACGTTTAAGTTTAGTGGCGATGATTTCTTGGAAACCGAGATCATCATCCACTAATAAAACTAATTTTGAATTTCGCATATTAGTGCAGCTTAGAAATAATATCTTTCACTCTACTTACAATATAATCTATGTCCTGACTTTTCAAGAGATATTCGGTTGCTCCTATTTCTTTGGCAAATTTTTTATGATTCTCGTAAATTTCTGATTGTGGGTCACCAAAAGCAGTTAACATTACAACTTTAAGATTTTTAGTAGCTGGATCGTTGTGTAAAATGTCTAAAGCTTGGAGACCATCCATCTTGGGCATTTTAACGTCCATTAAAGCTAGATCCGGCATTAATTCTTTCGCCTTCTTTACTCCCTCCTCTCCATTGGAGGCGGTTACTGTTTGATAACCAGCGTTCTTGAGTTTAATTTCCAGAACGTCTCTGAAATTTGGCTCATCATCCGTGAGAAGAATGAGCGGAGGATTTCGCATTCTAGTTTAATACTATTAATTTTATTTTAAAGGCTTTGGCTTGCCTAAACTTGAATTTGTCTAGATTATAATTATAATTCTAATCTAGACAAATAACAAACCTCTATAATATGGATTTAAATACTGTAAATAAGGTTATATTCGAAATAAGGGCTGGAGCCGGAGGAGACGAGGCGGCTATTTTTGCTGGAGACTTAGCAAGAATGTATCAAAGATATTGTGCCAAGGTTGGCTGGAGTTTTGTGATAGTTGATTCAAACCAAACATCGATTGATGGATACAAATCGCTAACCGCAAGGGTTATGGGAGAAGGAGTTTATACTGCTTTCAAAAATGAGTCTGGAGTACATAGAGTACAAAGAGTTCCAAAAACAGAAAAATCTGGAAGGATTCATACTTCAACTGCTACCATCGCGATACTTCCAGAAATCGAATCTAAAGAATTGGTTATTAATCCAAATGACTTGGAATTTACTTTTTCTAGAGCCGGAGGCCCTGGAGGACAAAACGTAAACAAGGTTGAAACTGCTGTAAGGGTTTTACACAAACCATCTGGAATTGTTGTGGGATCAAGATCTGAAAGAAGCCAATATGCCAACAGAGAATTAGCTATGGGGCTTTTAAGAGCCAAGCTTTACGAAATACAGAGGGAAAAAGAAGTGGGATCGATAACAGCTGACAGAAAATCTCAAGTTGGAACAGGAGACAGATCTGAAAAAATTAGAACCTATAATTTCCCAGATGACAGAATTACCGATCACCGAATCGGAAAGAAATGGCATAATATAGAAAATATTATGGAAGGAAATATGGACAAGATAATAGATGCTATGAAAGAGCTCGGAAAAGAAGAAGTGAAGCAATAAAAAAATCCGCCTTTAAGGCGGATTTTTTATTCTAGGATTTTAGGTTCACTACCCGAAGAAATGTAGTAATTTATTTT
>CAZIWN010000009.1:0-2189 GCA_964543265.1 uncultured Candidatus Saccharibacteria bacterium
GCAAAAAATTTCTTATAAAACAATAATTGGGCTAACTTTAATTCGTCTTTTTGTTCTTCCTTTGACCAACCTTGTCTTGATGTCTTAACATCGTATATAACAAATGAATCCGTTGGTTCATGATATAATACGATATCAAGGAATCCTTTGTACAAAACGTTGGTATACGCGCTATTGGACTGTATAACAATTGGTACTTCGCAACCTACTAGATACCAATCGCGTTTTGAGAAGTATTCACTACGTTTTTTCTTGAAAAATTCTAATATTTGAATTACATCTCCAATAAATTCATGCATCTCATCAGAGTTTGAGAAATGCTTACCTCCATTTGATTTACAATCTTTTTGATAAACTTCAACAAATCTCTCTTGAAAATATTCTTCTAAATTTATTTTATCTGCCTCAACTCCACTAGTAGTATACATAACATCTATGTAATGTTGTATTGTTTCATGAATCGCTGTTCCAAAAGTCATATTAATAGAAGGAGCAGATTCATAATATCCTAATTTATATTGAAGTTCCCACTTTTTAGGACATTCATTATACATTTGAATTTGAGAAAATGAAATAGTTTTCCCCTCAGGCTTAACTCTATTGGAAATATTATCTTTTATTTCCTTTAATATTTTAGGGAGTTTCTTTGGTTTTTTATCTAAGTTACTTTTATTAAATACCTCATTATTATAACCAAAAAACTTATTTATTTTTTCCACTTATCTTTATCTATTAACTGAGCAATAATACAATAAACAGAGATATCCTTATAGGTATCAGTCAAAGGTTCATGATAGTTATTTTCTTCTTTCATTAAAAGATTTTTCCATCTATTAATTTTATCGTTTACTCTAAAGAAAATACCACTAAGAGACATTTTCTTTTCTTCCTTTGTTTCGAGATTAGTTCCCAAAGAAATATTACCCATACCATAACTCATATTCTTACTCGCGAACATTTCATATTGTTCTTGCTGTAACGCTTTAAAATTAACTGCAAGATTCGGATATTCAGCTTCAAATTTTTCTAACATTGTTTCTTTGTGTGTTTTTCTCATAATATCAATTTCTTTACATACATTATCTATAGTTTCGTTCATACCCATTTGAGTTTAAAATTCATCCAAGTTCCTAATAATAAAACCCCTTCAATTAATAATATAAATAAAAGAGCAACCCAACCAGCATTTTTAATAGTCAAAAGACCAGCTATTAATAAAGCTAAACAAAATCCTTGAATAACATAAAACTGGAACCATTTAGTTTTACCAAACCCATCTGGATTGTCTATTGTAAAGTCTTTAAAAGTAGCCCCGAAAACATCGTTTATTGCATACATTTTGCTTTTTCCCTTAACCACAACATTTACTGGTTCCGGATAAGGAGTACCAGATTCAGGATGAATTATGTCAATCCCTACTAACCTTCCAATCCCATCAGGAGTCATAACATATTGTTTGGCTGGTTTCCAATATTCATCAAAATTTCCTTCTATTTGGACTCCATTATCTTCTAAAGTCTGGAGTAATTCTTGTTCTTTCATTTTGTTAGTTTAGTTATTTCTTTGTCCTCGTAACTTAGATTTCTTAATATTTCTTTTATTTCATCTTTAGAAATAAATTTCATATATTCCTTGGCTTCTCTAGATGAACATTCAAAATAATTACTAAGAATTTCAACTAAATCTTTATTTGGGTTTTTAGTTTTGCTTTTTATGTAGTTAAGCCAAAGAGATTTCTTAGGAAGTAAATCTAAATATATTTTATAATAACTTTCCTTTTTTTCATAAGGAATCCATTGAATATAATTTACTAATTCAACAAAATCTTGATTCATCGATAAAAATCGATTTATCATAAAACTATTATAAATCTTTAATTCTTCCTCATTTAGTTCCTTGTAAGGTTTCTTATTTTGAGTTAAATCCTTTAATAAACTAAAAATATCAACCTTTAACATATTTTATTAAATTTTCTTCTAAAGAATTAAAATTAGAATTATTAAATCTTAAAATTTGAATATTATATTTACTGCATAAATTATCTTTTTCCTTATCTCTAATTTTTATTTTTTCTAGTTCATCCAATCCCCAAATAGGTTTAAAATGTTGAGCACCATCATACTCTAATACTAAATTATATTTTGGGAGATAAAAATCAGGTCTAAGAGAAGATTCGGGAAAAAGTTTTT
>CAZIWN010000010.1:0-2008 GCA_964543265.1 uncultured Candidatus Saccharibacteria bacterium
TAAAAACAGTCCAGCAATTAATATTGTGGCCAGTATGAATTTTTTATTTTTTAGCAATTTATGAAACATTTTTATTTTGATTATTTTCCAGCCTTACAATCACTTAATAATCCGTTAAATCTGGTTAGCTTATCGTCTATTCTGGTCTCAAGCATGGCCAAATCATCTTCTTGTTTTTTTGCAAATTCATCACCCTCTGTCGGATTAGATATATGTATTTGTACTTTTGCTATTACTTCAGCTAACTTGCTTTGGTCTGTTGATGACGCCGCTACATCCAAATCAGACATGGCTTGATTTAAGTCGGCTATTACTAAATTATTCTGTTTTTGTTCATCTATTTTAACTTGTCTAGTCGTGCTGGCATAATCTATTTCGGTTTTTATTTCATTTAGATAATTTGCTTTACTTGGGCAACTTAGTAAATTAATTTCTCCAGCTATTTTATTTATATCTATTAAATAATTATCTAATTTTTGTATTGTTGTTATTATCGTTGATGATGCGTTGTTTCTGCTATTTAATTGAGGTTCGATTTGGTTTTTAATTATATTAATCTGTATCTGTATTTCGGCGCCTCTCGTGACTTGATAATCTCTACAGGCTTGAAGCGCTCTTCCTGTTAAGCCAGAACAAGGATCTGTTTGAACATTTTGGCCCTGGTGACCATTTTTAGCTCCCAAAAGTCCTTCAGCCCCAGAAATTATCAAGCTATTTATTGCAGCATCAGCTATCGCAGCCACATATTCTCCAACACCGTTTGCGTTAACTATATAATCAAAATCACTCCCAAGCATTTTAGATGTTATGTCTCCAATTTGTTTTCCAGGTGTTGTAATCTTGCAGGTCGACAGTATGTCTCCTTTTTTTCCATCATTATCTTCGTCTTTAGCGTTAGAAGATGGGTCTTCTTCGCAATCTTTTCCAGACAAGAATCCAGAGGCTTGATTAACTTCATTCACAGCCTTTGATGTTGCCTCTGCAATTTTAGAGTTTTTTTCCATATTAGCCGTTATCAAAACTCCAAAAAAATTATTTTGTGGTTCATAGGACTGATCAAAAGCAATCCACCCTCCTTCTCTAAAGTCATTTTTAAAGTCTTCGATATTAGCAACTATTGTATCCAGCGTACAAGAATATTTTCCACTACCTCCAAACCTCGCAACGGGGAATAGTGCAAATCTTAGTTGTAAATTAAATGGACTACATAAAAATTCCAGGCCAAAATTTTCCGCGAATTGCCCAACGGCATTATTACCAGCTTCTTTTAGAAAACCATCAAAATCTGTAACAAATTTAGGCTTTCCACCGCCCTGTATCCATTGAATAACTTGGTTTACTAATTGGTCCAGTATCTGCTTTTTAAGCTCGGCAACAGCGACCTCTTTTAGTGTATTTACTATATACTCCAATAAACTCTCAAGATTTATTGCAAAATTTCCTATATCGAAGACGGTATCTCCAACTCCTAAAACAGCTTCGGCTTTTTTGGTTTCAAAAACTTCTTTTAAATTTCCCCCAGGAAAAAAAGACATTAAAAGAATTGATGCCAGCGATATTATAGAAACTATTTTAAAAAATCTTTTTTTCATTTTAAATCAATTGCTTAGCTCCTTGCATTAATTTCTTAAATTCAGCATTTAATTCACTTATAGAAGTTAAAATTATAAGAGATTTAGCAGGATCAGAATTTATGGAAACTAATTCAGATAAGGCATTTCTTATACCGCCCAAAATTGATATGGTGTCGCTATGAAATTTTGATAAGTCGCTGGGTGTTTTTATTTTTTTTAACTGATTTATTGCGGAATCAATTTGTAGATATAGATTGTTTAAGGAATCTGCTTTTGCAGGACTGATTTCATTGTTTTTTATTTCAGAGCTCAGCATCTTTCCTACTTCCGAAAAATATTTTTCTTTTGCGCTCTTCGAATTGTCGGTGATTAAATTTAACTGATTAATATTAACTTTAAGTTTTAGATTTTCCGGATTCATCTCTTGTGATTTT
>CAZIWN010000011.1:0-1833 GCA_964543265.1 uncultured Candidatus Saccharibacteria bacterium
AACTTTTGCACGCGGGTTCAACTCCCGCCATTTCCACAAATACAAATAAACCACTTCAATTTCGGGGTGGTTTATTTGTATATTTATGAAACGGGAGTTGAACGGGAAAGGGGTCGGGAAAATCGGTAGTTTTCCCGTGGCGGAAATATTAAAACCGCTGGGTTTTAAAAATTTGCCATAGCAAATTTGTTCACCTCCCCCATTTCTTAAGTCTTTTACCAAATGGAAATTTATATATTCATATGTTATGTTAATGATATGAATATATCTTCAATAGTTCTTATTCTTCAAATGGCGTTAAGTTTACTAAATACTCCTAACCTTGAATCGAATCCGCAATTAAAACAACAAGCAATCTTAATAGCCAGTCAAGCCATTATTATTGCTAATGAAGCTCTTGAACAATTACCAACAACTAAGCCATCTCAAAGCGCAGTAGTTTTTCAGACCAAATCATACTCAGTTCCAACTATAAATCCTAATCCGATACAGCCATCTTTAAGTAAAGAAGTTGTTAGTGGGGACGTTATAGTCACATCTATAACTCGCGAGAGTGATAAATATATAGAAATAAAACCAACAGGAGAATCCTTTAGTATTGAGGCCCTGACTTTTGTTGCTGGCGACAAAGAAAGTAGAAAATGGATTAGTCCATCAAGTAAAATTTCTTTATTCGAACCAAATTCAAATTCCATAATCGCCGAATTAAATGTTTTTGAATGCCAAGTCAGTGAATCTTTATTTCAAGAACTTAAGAAAATTCCTTATCCATATCCATGTCCAGGCAGAGAGATTAAAACAACGGAAGAATATGATAATGCATCTGTATTGGGTTATTCATCTCCTAAAATAGATTGGAATGATTATCAGAGATACAATTTTCAAATAAACAACGGGAATACTTACCGATTTTACTTTAACAAAGACGCGAACATCAGCCTTTATTATTTAAAAGCAGTAGGAATCACTAGCGGCAAAGCAATAGAAAAGACTTTTTAATATCTGATTAATTTTAATTAATACGAATCAATTTCTAGATTTATCCTTTTTCTATATTTTTTATTAGAATTTGTCATATAAGAAATGTAGAAACTACCATTTTCATAATTTTTCGCCAATTTATACAATACATCTTCTTTGACGTTACAGGTTGCCCGATATTCTATAATTGTATTAAGAATTTCCCCACCTTTTATATGAAAAGATCCATTAAAATCATTACCGCTTTCATTGATGGCCATTTCTTCGACTTTTTTAAAAGGATTTCTATTTTTTATCTTAAAAAAAAGTTTAGGCACCTCAATTGATCCAGGACCATTTTTTTTATTTATTATTTTAATACTTAATTGAAAAGCTACTCCAAAGTTTTTAAGCTTTTCCAATGTTGAATCTTTGTTAGAAATCAAAAAATCATGACTATGTTTTTTAATTTCTAATTTAAATGAAGTTATTTTTATTTTTGGACGTGAGTATAATAGATTTCCTAGTGAAATTATAAAACCAAACACTCCCAATAAATCAGCATTACCAAAAATAAAATCCACTATATTTTTAAATAAATGACTTTCTTTAATATATTCCATAGTTTTCAGTGCGCCTATTAATATTGCTGGCATCTCTTCTATTTTTGATTAAATATATATCAAATAATTCTACCCAACCACTCTCTTAATTTCTCTCTTCATATCTTTTTCTTTCAAATACTCTCTCTTATCTCCTTTTTTCTTATTTTTCACCAACGCGATCTCAACTTTAACCAAATTGTTTTTCAAAAAAACCTTCAAGGGAATAATTTTCATTCCTTTATTAAAATTCCCCAGCAAATAATCAATC
>CAZIWN010000012.1:0-1788 GCA_964543265.1 uncultured Candidatus Saccharibacteria bacterium
ACTAAAAAGATTGAGCAATATGCGGGGAACTATTTTAATGTGGTAAAGGATATTACCGCCAGAATTGAAAAGGAAAATAGGAAAAATGCGCAGTTAGAAAAAGAAATCCAAGAAAATAAAGATAAGGCAAACTTCTTTGCTCATAAAGGAGGAAAAATGAGATTGGTGGCTAAAAGGATGAGAGATGCAGTTGAGGAAATGGAAGAAGAGAAAGTTGATACCAGACAAGAAGATAAGACTATCAGAAAATTTATTATTCCTGCTCAAGAAGACATTGTAGGAAAGATTTTAACTATTACTTCTTTTAAAATCGTCCACGATCATAAGCCAGTCACTAAAAAAGCAGAAATATATCTAAAAATGGAATTGGGAAAAGTACCTTATTAGAATCTATTGCTAACGGAACGGCTAAAGGGGCGACAATATTGCCAGGAATTAAAGTTGGTTATTATAGGCAAGATTTCTCTACACTTAACTTTGAAGATACGGTTTATAATACGCTGGCATCTGTCATGGAGCTTAAAGATGATCATAAAATGAGGTCAGTTGCGGCAGGATTTTTGATTACTGGAGATATGATGAATCTGAAGGTTGGGCATTTATCCGAAGGACAAAAGGGTTTAGTTGCCTTTGCGCAATTGGTTTTGCAAAAACCTGGCCTTTTAATCTTGGACGAGCCAACAAATCATATTAACTTTAGACATATCCCTGTTATTGCAGAAGCATTGAGCCAATTTACTGGAGCGATGGTGTTAGTGAGTCACGTTAAAGAATTCGTGCACCAGATAAGAATTGATGAGGTGTTGGATTTGGAAAAATAAAATTAATTAATCCAAATAATAGGAATTAAAAGATTTTATATTTTGCAGTTAATTGGCATTTCAGAAAATTCTGTAGCTGGCCCATAGCCGTATATAGAGCCATTGAATTTACTAATAAATTTTTTTCCTTTTATATTTTCATATATAGAAATAATCCAATTTCTTTCTTTGTCTAAAATAATATTACTTGGAACGCACGGAATTATCTTACTAAGATCTTCATCATTTGTTATAAAATCCATAGATTTATCATCTAGATTAACTATTCCTTGTTGCCCAGATGCTATCGCTAGAAGCACCTCACCTTGTTTTGATATTAAAAAATGGTCTTTGTTTGTGTTTTTTTCTATGTTGTGTTTTATGAAAAATATGTTTTTTGCTAATCCTCCACCAGCATTTTGAACGTTTATTTTTCCAACCTCTTTATTTATAAAAGAAATAATTAGAAATGGTTGGGCATTATTATATTCAATCTCTGATATTTCTTTATTTATGTTGTTTGCAATTATTGATAAAATTGCAGTACAGAGAGATGTTAATATTGTCATTATCACAAGTATCACTGTGCCATTTTCTTTTAAAAAAGGAATGATTTTTTTATGAAATGGTTCAAATTTAAGTAAGCCTTTTTCTGTGGCCCTGTAATAAGTAATATTTCTCATCATGGAATTTTCATCGAGCTCTTGTTGCTGTGCTTCGTATAAATATCCTTTTGATATTAGATTTTGTATAGATGTAAGATCTTTTTCTAAATCATCTCTAGAAAATGATCCGTTTTTATTAATTATTACTTTTAATATTTTATATTCTTTTTCATTCATATCCTTATATTACCGGAACATATCTTAAATCTCCAACTTTTGGCATGCGGATGGTTCTTAATACTTTCCCGAAGATTTTATAAGTTGCCTTGCTGTCTAAGATGATTGGCCTATGAGAACTATCGGAAGAAGCTGGCTGTAAGACG